>NZ_JANDBC010000001.1:600000-900000 GCF_024320785.1 Gracilimonas sediminicola | reverse complement strand
ATGGCAGCTTCAACTGTACGCATGTGTTCGGTAATTACTTGATCGATAATGAAAAAGAGGGGAATATTCTGAATATGGTAACCACCTATGCCGAAGGTACAGGTTGTGCTTTTGTGTTACCCTCAGCCTGTAGTAAAGCGGGAGTGTTAGCGATGACTCGTTCCCTGGCCTTTGAATGGGCTACATACGGAATCCGATTAAATGCCATAGCCCCCGGCCCTTTTCCTACCGAGGGCGCCTGGTCAAGATTGGTGCCTAAGAAAGTGTTGGAGAAGAATTTTAAGAATAAGATTCCTGCAAAAAGATATGGCGAGCATGAAGAGCTCGCCAATCTTGCAATCTTTCTTATGTCTGATCTCGCTCCCTATATAACCGGGGAATGTGTGGTTATTGATGGAGGAGAAAGGCTTCAGGCCGGACAGTTTAATTTTGTGGACGGATTAATGTCGCGCAGTAAACTGAAAAAATTATTTAAAGCAATGAAGCCTTAGTGGAATTGATTCTCACTGTCACTACTACTTTAGGATTAGGAAATAGCCAGTCCTAATGCCAGTGCAGAGATGATCAAAACGTAATAGAAACGTTTCACATTTTTATCCGGCTTATGAAGGCCAAAAATGTTTTTAAAGATGTAGTGGTCAAATCCTAACTTGTAATATTTTTCATATAACTTAGCTCTCATAATAGCACCTCCTCATTTTTTTGGTGCGGTTTATTTTTATTTAATTTTCTTTTAGATCAGCAAGTCTCTTTTCAAGCTGGTCTATTTGTTGTTCAATTTGTTTGATAGCAAACTGCTGTTTATCAGCCTTTACTACTTTACCGTCAATAACGGTTTCAACAGAAATTCGCTCTCCCTTATTAAAAGTAGAGGTTGTTACGATATCTCCGTCAATTGAGGAATACAGTGCCCACTTACCGTGGGGCCTAAATAAGTCCCCTTCTTTCCAATACTGCCCTTCCTGAGCAACTGTTCCATCAGCATCATAAAACTTGACGCTAAAAATGTTGTCTTCAATATGTGTCAACACTCGATCGTGTTTCTCATTGGTAATGTTCTGCTGGGCAAATAATCCAGTAGAAAAAACAGCAATGAACAGTATGGGTAAGAATTTAGTCTTCATAGATTTCCTCTTGTTGTTTCTACCCCAATGTTAAGGAATTGTTAACTTAAAGTAAATGGTATGTTAACGAAAAGTTAACATTAAGTTAACACAGGGCTCAGAGGAACTGTGAGAGGCGTTTTTCTATGCTTTCAATTTGCAGGGAAAGCTGATAGGAGTCATAAGCAGTGTAGGGTGTCTCCCTGTCCATTTGTATAGACTTTAAAAACATGAGGGCTGTTTTCTCGGCTGATTTTGCCGGATCGAAGCTTTGTTTTTCAAAAAAGAGGTGATTCCCTGAATTAAGCCTGCCGATACGAATGTCCTGGGAGGGAACATTGCATTCCAGGATCTCTTGCTTGGTGGAAGCAATGCGTTTGTGAGTGTTTTCGGCCGCCCCGGTGTAAATTCTGATGTCGGCTGTTGAGCCATTATCAAACCGAAGAAAAATGTGAATGGTTATAGGATGTTTACCTTCGAGATTGATGGCTTTGGCTTCTGCATGATGGATACCGCTGTCTATCCATTTCATGCACAGTCCGAGTTCGTCGATCCAAAAATGGCGAAATTCTTCATCAGTGCCAATGAATTGAGTGTGGTTGACCTCACGGGTGATGCTTAGAAAAACCGGGCGGGACATACGGTCCATCATCCATTGAGTAGCGGGGGCGAGGGTTGGCCAATGAGAAAACTGTACGTGAACACCTGCTTCTTTGGTAGCCCGGTAGATTTTCTCCAGCTTTTGGGTGTTGGTGGGCTGACGGGAAATGAGAAAACAGTTCAACCCCAACTGAATACCTTCGAGGAGTATATCAAGGTTCTGTTCCGTCTCATCTATTAAAAGACAGGCATCGACGGTGCCTACTTCCCTGATGCTCGGGCAAAGCTCTACTTCCTGAACAATGCGGTGAGGGCGTAAATGCTGCTCCCAGGCTACTGCCCGTTTTGCATCTCCTACAATTCCAACTTTCATAAGCAATATGATCCCGTTTAATTGGGTCTCAAGATGCTAATGAGGAAGGAATTTTACAACAATGCGGAATTTGGGGTGTGTAATTATTTTAATCTCTGATGAATAGGTGATCAGTCGGGCATTACAATGGCAAGAATAAAATAAGCCAGTACAGCCGTCCCGAAACTGGAAACGAGGATAATAGCAAAAATAATACGGACAAGTGTTGGGTCCCATCCGAGATACTCAGCAAAACCTCCGCAAACGCCGGCAAGCATTTTGTCTGTTCTTGATTTTCTTAATTTAGCTGGCATGTTGGTATAGTTAGTTTGATTATAATCTAACCTTTCGGTACGCCATCTAAAAAAAGATGTTTCAAAAAAAGTTCAAATAAAAAAGCGGAGCTGCTAACTCCGCTAATTTACTATGTTTAAATTTTTGATTAGTGCTGGTATTCTATCCTTGGTTACGTTCTGCCTCTGATTTTTTAACGGGTGGAGGTGGGGGAGTCGAAAACTCTGAGTCCTCCAATTTAAAATTAATGGATAGCGCATATTGTACCCGAACCGGGCGACCTCGTTGGTAACCTGGAGTAAACTGGACCTGTTTGACAACCTTAAGGGCTTCCTCATCAGCCCCGCCTCCAATTCCACGAACAACCTGGGCATTTTCTACATTACCTTGTTCATTTACGATGAATTGCACCGTAACTCTGCCCTCAATTCCCGCTTTACGAGCCGTTTCAGGATATTCTACTTTAGACTGTAACGAAGCCATACCGCCAATAAGCTTGGGCATTTGTTCGACTACCACAAAGTAATCTTCTTTTTTCGAAGCTTCGCTATCATGAACGGAGATATACTCTTCTAATGGGGAGTTAGCAGAAGCAACTCCGTGACTGAATCCGGTAGTTTTCTTAGGAGAATGTTGCACCCATACCGAAGTTTTGTCAATCCCGGTAAGGATTGGAGTACTTGAAGTAATGCTGACATCCATTTCATTGATAGTAAAATTCAGTTTAGAACCATCAATATTTCCGGCATTAACCCCACCATCGAAACGAGCCGGGGAAATTTTAAATACACCATATTCATTGGCATTTAGGAAAAAGGCACTCAGTCCGGTTGAAGCAGCTCCGGCTTCACCTTCCATATTTATAACCTCTTTTCCATTAATTGTCATATTGATATTTCTGAATTCGTAAGAAGCATTTTCCAGTTCTTCAGGCGAAGCCATTTCCGGCCCTCGTAAATCAGAGCAGGCGATGGGCAGGGTGATCCCTAAAATCATCAGGAAGAGAAAGAAGATGCTTTGCCTGAACGATGCTTTATGTAATTTGTGATATTTCATGGTCTTAATACGTTTTTTAAGTGTTGAATTTTTGACTGCCATACTCACCGAGAGTTTTCCAACACCGGTGTTGAGTGGCACTAATTCATACAAGAGATTGGCATAAGACTTAATGGAGAAATCGGATTTGGAAAGTACCTCCTGATCGCAACTGATTTCGCGATAGGTGTCGATCTCCTGGTTGCCGTATCGGATTAACGGGTGAAACCAAAACAGAGATTCGATCATGGACAACGCCAGCTGCAGCAAATAATCACCCCGCTTAATGTGGATGAGCTCATGCTGCAGGGCCATGTCCAGTTTTTCCGGTTCATGTTGCAGAATTTTTGGAAGGACAATCACCGGTTGCTTCCATCCAAATGTGAATGGAACCAACGGATGATCATGAAAAGCCAATTTCACCGGTTTGTTATTGGTCCGGTCAATTTCATGCGGGATTTCCTGCAATTCCGTAAGGCTTAAATTGTTATATAAAGATTTCAGTGCCGCGTAACTACTGATGAGTCTTCCGATCATAAAGAGGGAGATCAGACTAATTAAAACGGTAGCGGCTCCTATAAAAAAGGAAGGTTCCTGCCATTGGATCACAGATAGTTCAGCAGAAGAAGGATTGGCACCGGGTACTATCTCAATAGGATTTTGTACTATAAAAAAAGCAGTCTCCAGGTTAGATGAAGCAAACCATTCCGGCACTTTACTCATGATGGCAGCAACTGCTATGCCCAGCGGCAGGGAAAGGATAGCTGCTGTTCTCAGGTGATAATGAAACAGCGGATTCAGTTTCTCACGTGTTTTCAGAAATAGAAAAGCCAGGGCACAGCAAATGGTCCAAATCATGATGGGAAACCAAAAGGTGTCCAGGCTTACATTACCAATTACTTTGATAAGTTCGGTGAGTTCATACATGTTACTTGTCCTCCATGTTGTCTATCATGTCGCGGAGTTCCTTCAGTTCCTCCTCGCTGAGGTTTTCTCTCTTCACCAGCGTTTGCACCAGGGCAGAGGTTGATCCCTTAAATACTTTATCAATCATGCCGGATACCAGGCTCGACTGCACCTCTTCCGGCTTTTTACGGGCGCTGTATACATAGGTCACGCCGTCTTTACGATACTTTAAATATCCTTTGTCGTTTAAATTCTTCATGATGGTCATGACGGTGGTATAAGCTACTTTACGTTCCTTCAGGATTTCTTCCTGCACCTGAGCAACGGTAGCTTCCCCCATTTCCCACACGTGGTGCAGGATTTCCATTTCCGATTCTCCAAGGGGTGTCAATGATTTTCTCATAGGTCTAAGTCTGAATTAGTTAATACTAATATAATAGTATTTAATTAAAGTTCAAGATTTCAATTTTTTTAGGAAGACTTAAAAGAATCTACAATCCCCAAAACTTCTTCCAATGACTCGGATATACTCAACTGTTCATATCCGAATTTCTGGAAGAAGGAAATCGACTCCGGACTTTGGTTCAGTAAAAGGATGGGTTTTTGAGCTTTGATAGCCAGAGCAATTTCCGAGGCGGTGCCCGGGCCAATACCAACCCCGATCACTACATCAGCCGTAAGTACATTGATGTTATTACGTGCACTACCCATTCCTGTTTTAATGGGGATATCTACAAATTCGGATTGATCCTCTCCATTCTCGGAAGGCAGGACTCCTATGGTGGTTCCACCGGCCGATTTTGCTCCTTTCATAGCGGCTTCCATTACACCCGAAGCCCGCCCGCCGGTTAATACATAGTAGTCGTTTTCAGCCAGTAGCTTACCAAGTTCAAAAGCTGTTTCAAGATCTTTATCCGTTGCCCCTGAACCGGGTCCCATTATTCCGATGATTCTTTTGTTGTCCATAGCGAATGATACTTTAAAGCGCGTTAAGATTCGAGTAAGGAACGTTCTGCATGCAATTATCAATTTCTAAGGCATGAGCCGTACATATTTAACTCACATAGATTCATCTATAAAGCAGGAAGATCTGCGAAACCATCAAAAGGCTGTGTTTATTTTGCATGATCAGCTGAATCTGGATGCCTGGCCAAGCCGGGTTCGTGAAGAAAAACCCTTGCTGATATTTATAGAGTCAGCTAAGAAGGGGAATTCCCTGCCCTATCATAAAAAGAAATTGATTTACCTGCTGAGCAGCATGCGGCACTTTGCCCTTGAATGTGCCGATGCCGGATTTCCGGTGCTCTATCATTCCACAGAAAAACATTATGATGAGGGGCTGAAGGATATCCTTTCACAAAATCCCGGGTTGGAATTGACCTATATGACTCCTTCCGAATGGGATTCAAGAGAGCGACTTCGGCAGGTTCAATCGGCGTATGAAGAACGGGTGCAGGAAATCCCCAACAACTTTTTCCTTGCAGATGCCGAGGAATACAAGGAGAAAGTAGCCGATGGCTGGGTGATGGAATATTTCTACCGCGAAATGCGCCGAAAGACCGGCTACTTGATGAATGGTGATCAGCCCGAAGGCGGCGAATGGAATTATGATGAAGAGAATCGCGAGAAACTTCCCAAAGGTCACCGGATTCCTGAGATAGCGGAGACGGAAGTGGATGATGTAACCCGGGAAGTGATCGATATGGTGGAAGATTGGTTTCCTGATCATTTCGGAAAGAGCGAAGACTTTACATATGCGGTTACCCGCCGGCAGGCTTTATACCGTCTCAACGAATTCATTGATGAACGGCTGGATGAATTCGGGCCGTACGAGGATGCGATGGCTCATGGTGAATACGATCTGTTTCATTCGCACTTGTCTTTATATATGAACAACGGACTTATTCTCCCCAAAGAAGCCTGCGATAAAGCAGAAGAGGCCTATGAAAAGGGGAGTGCCCGGTTAAATTCAGTTGAAGGTTTTATTCGACAGATTATAGGCTGGCGGGAATATGTACGAATTTACTATGAAGGAATGATGCCGGAAGTTCGGGATGTTAATCACTTCAATTTCACCAAAAAGCTGCCGGAGATGTATTGGACGGGAGAGACCAAGATGAACTGTATGAGCGAGTGCCTGAAGCCGGTGATAGAAAAAGGTTTTTCCCATCACATTCCCCGGCTGATGGTACTTAGCAATTTCAGTAATCTTACTGAAACCGACCCGAGAGAACTGAACCGGTGGTTTCACCTGGCCTATGTAGATGCTTACGAATGGGTGGTGCTGCCCAATGTGCTGGGGATGTCAACCTTTGCGGATGGAGGAGTTTTAGCATCCAAGCCGTATGTGAGCAGCGGGAATTACATCAACAAAATGAGCGACTACTGCAAGCATTGCGAATATAAGATCAGCAAGAAAACGGGGGATGATGCCTGTCCTTTTAATTATCTCTACTGGAATTTTATCGACAAGCAACGGGAGACTTTCACTCAAAACGGCCGGGCTAATTTTATGGTGAATATGTTTGATAAGAAATCGGAGGAGGATAAAAAGGCCATTTGGGAAAGCTCGGAGGAATTCATTGATAGGCTACATTAGCCGACCACTTCTTTTGCAAAAATCACTGAATTTCCGCTTATTCTATGACACACTAAAAAACGGGGTTTTATGGAAAAGGAAACAAAATTGCTAATCGGGGCGGTTGTACTCGGGGCCATCGGCTTTTTCATTCCGCTTTATTTCGGGAAAGCCTGGATGGCACTGTTCATCGCTCTGCTCATCGGCATCATATTCCTGGGAAGAATGGTCAGCCTGAGTAAAAACACATTCGAATCTCAAAATGCCTACCGGGTGGTTTACGGGCTGGTAGTTTTGGTGGTTCTATTTAATGCCATTGCTTTTGCACACGACTATGGAAGGCGGGATTTTCAAAAAAACATTCTTCTTGAAATACGGAAGATTATCGACACCGGGGTAAGCAAAGCGGATGTTCAGGAGAAGTTGATTTATATACTCGGCCAGTATCATCAAAACGACTGGGAATCGGTGGTTGAAACGTTCCGGGAATTGATGCCTGAAAAATTAGGGGAAGAAGGAGTATATGTTTCTGATTTCGATCTGCGAAACACTAAAATGGGTACTAATCTGGAACCGGATGAAAGTGAGGGTATCAATCACTTCTATGAAATTGATGAGGAAGCCGATGAGATTAAAGTGTTGGTGGTTGGTGAAATTTCGTTAGGAGAAGATCCGGAATATGAGAACTACGACGGACAAAAAGGAAAGTATGAAATGATGTTCACGTTGAACGAAGAGGGGGTACGCTATGAAGTTCTCAATTAGAAGATTCAATGAATGGCTGATTGTAGTGCTCCTGATCATTCTTGTGCCGGCGCTGGCATGGCTCATTGACGATTTCCTGCCCGGGAATGTTCATTACCTGTTTAATCCAAATCCCACTACGGTTTTGATTGGATTAGCTTCTGCAGATGCGATTGATATTTTTCGGGGAGATGACCCGGCGGGCTTTTCACTAACATGGGAAACAGTATCCATCTATCTGAATGTGGTGATTTATTTGATGCTGGGCCCTTATCTGTTATTGATGGGATATAAAAAAGCAAAAGAGAATGAGCACCGTACTAAACCCTGGTACTGGTATGCGGGTGTTCTCATTTGTATCGGTTCGTTGTCAGTTGTACCTGCTGAAATTATAAAACTTAAGGTATATGCAAATACCACGGCGAGTGCAGCTGTAAGCAAGGTGCAAGACAAGATGAGAACGGAACTTGCCGAAGTAGGATTTGCTACCGCTCAATATGAAATTCTGGAGGGTGGTGTTACCGAGTCGTTTACCGTGGAAGACCTGAATTTGGAAGGCCTTGAATTCCAATATTCGGTTGAAAACATACTGTCCGATACACTTATTACATTAATGGTTTCAAATCCTGATCTTCCCGGGTACACCGTTAAAATGGATGTAAAGCCTTACAGCCAAAGTGTGCTAAAACAACGGAATTAGTTGATCCTGAATTTGGTTTGCCCGAACAGAAAGCAAACCGATTATGAAAAACATCAACAGCTATCGAAAGTTTAAGCGCAACGACAAGGAAGTGAACCCGGAGGGAGAGTATATCTTGTATTGGATGCAGGTCAACCGCCGGTTTCAGTACAACTACGCCCTTGAGTATGCCGTCGCGCTTTCCAACAAATATGAAAAGCCCCTGCTAATTTACGAGGGATTGAATGTGGATTATCCCTGGGCATCCGACCGCCTGCATACCTTCATCATGCAAGGGATGAAGGAAAACCTCGATTATGCAAGGCAGCATAACCTGAACTACTACAGCTACCTGGAGCCGGAGCCCAAAGCCGGTAACGGGCTTTTTTACAAGTTGGCTGATCATGCCGCTGCCATTGTTTCGGATGAATACCCGGTTTTCATCATCCGGACACATAACGAGAAAGTAGCTGATAAGGTTGATGTCCCGTACGTCACCATCGATTCCAACGGCATCATTCCGCTGGGAATTACCGACAAGGACCCCTATTCAGCCTACCTTTTCCGAAAAGTAATGCAGGAGCATTTTCTGGAAGCCTATACTCATCCTCCCAGACAAAATCCGGTGGATGATTTGGAGATTCAGGAGAATGTGGAGTTACCGGATGCCTTCCTCAAGAAATATCCCCCCGCAGATGAGAAGCTGGAAAATATTGAGCAAACGGTATCAGAACTGGCTATTGACCATTCGGTTAAACCGGCTGATTCAGACGGAACCCGGCAGGCTGCTTTAGGGAAATTGGGGCATTTTGTAGCGCATAATCTCCATCAATATGACGATAAACGTAACGACCCGGATGCAAAGGCTTCCAGTGGATTGAGTCCGTGGCTGCACTTTGGAAAAATCAGCGAGTATGAAATCGTGAAAACGGTGCTTGATCACCAGCCGGAAGGGTGGGACCTGGATTCCATCACCCCTAACAACGGAAAGAACTCGGGCTTTTTTAACGGAGACCCAAACATCGAAAGTTTTTTGGATGAAGTGATTACCTGGCGGGAAGTTGGCTTTCATTATGCGCATCACCGCCCGGATTATGATCAATTTGAAAGTTTACCGAATTGGGTTAAAAAAACCACCTCGAAACATGAGGGGGACGAACGGGAATGGATCTATTCTTTGGAGGAATTTGAGCAGTCCCAAACGCATGATGAAATCTGGAATGCAGCCCAAACCGAACTCCGTGAAACCGGGGTGATGCATAATTATCTTCGGATGCTGTGGGGAAAGAAAATCATAGAATGGACACCGGATTACCGCACGGCACTGGATTACATGATTGAGCTCAATAATAAATATGCGCTGGATGGCCGGGACCCCAATAGCTATTCCGGAATTTTCTGGTGCTTTGGTCGCTTTGACCGCGCCTGGCAGGAACGCCCTATCTTCGGTAAGCTTCGATATATGACGAGCGATTCAACCCGTAAAAAGGTGAAGCTGAAGCAGTATTTGGATAAGTTTGGGAATCAGAAATCATTATTGTAGCAGAAGAAATCAGGAGCCAGAACTCAGAATTCTGACTCCTGAGTTCTGAATTGTGAATTCTGAACACTTCTTTCCTTTAAAACACATATCTTACACATACCCTTTTAATTCATCCCGAACTTCATCCATGGATCTCTTCGAAGAAAAAAAGTCTGGTGGTTTTCAATCTTCTTCCCAAAAAGAAAATCCGCAGTATAACCAGCCGTTAGCTACCCGGATGCGTCCGCAGTCGCTGGATGAATTTGCCGGGCAGGAGCATTTGGTTGGTGAAGGCAAAATGCTGCAGCGGATGATTGATACCGGCATTATTGGTTCGTTGATTTTTTACGGTCCGCCCAGTTCGGGTAAGACCACGCTTGCTCACGTAATTTCGAGAGAGATAAAGGCACAGTTTGAAGTGATCAATGCGGTTTTGGATGGCATAAAGGAGCTTCGAAATGTGGTTGATAAAGCCGAGAAACTGAGGAAACTCAATGGACGGAAGACCATCCTTTTTGTGGACGAAATTCACCGCTGGAACAAAGCCCAGCAGGACGCCCTGCTACCACATCTGGAATCCGGGATTATCACTCTTGTGGGGGCAACTACAGAAAATCCCTTTTATTCACTGGTAAATCCGTTGCTCTCCCGATGCCAGTTATTTGAGCTCCATCCGTTGACGACTAAAGACGTTCGCCTGATGCTGAACCGGGCTCTGGAGGATAGTGAACGCGGCCTGGGAGATAAGAACATCGAAGTAACCGAAGATGCCTTCAATCACTTGGCAGAAATGGCCGGGGGCGATATCCGAAATGCGCTTAATGCGCTGGAGGTTGCCGTCCTTTCCAGTACCCCGGAAGATGACGGCAAGATTACCATCAGCCTGGAAGTAGCCAAAGAGAGTATCCAGCGGCGAAATGTGCGCTACGACCGAACCGGGGACGAGCATTATCATTATGCCTCTGCCTTTATCAAATCCATGCGCGGTTCTGATCCCGATGCATCCTTGTACTGGATGAATGCCATGCTGGAAGGCGGAGATGATCCGAATTTTATTTTCAGGCGCATGTTCATTTTTGCCAGTGAGGATGTGGGGCTTGCCGAGCCGAATGCCATCACCATTGTCAACTCCTGCCAGGAGGCTTTTATGAAGTGTGGCATGCCGGAGGGGATGTATTTTCTGTCGCATGCGTGTTTGTATTTGAGTCAGTGCCCGAAGAGTAACAGCACCAAAGCTATTTTTGAGGTGAACCGGGAAATCAGCGATCGGGGAGTTAAGGATATTCCACCCTATCTGAAAGACAAAACGGCCAATAAGAAAGGGGCAAAATATCTGGGTGTTGAGAATGCTTCCGAGAACTATAAATATCCACACAGCCACCCGAATAATTGGGTTGATCAACAGTATCTGCCGGACGATTTAAAAGACAAGAAATGGTACGAGGCCGGCACCCAGGGCAGAGAAGCCTTGCTGTGGAAAAAATGGCAGGAGATAAAAAACCAAAAGCCGGAAAAATAATAGAACACGGATGACATGTTTTAAGCCGGTCTACACTGATTTAATAATACAGCTCATCCGTGACACCCACCGTAGAGACACAAAATCTTGTATCTCTACGGTGGGTGTCAGGTATTGAATATTTTTTTCATGATTTGCTGATGGAGAGCTAAATCATCCTCATCAAATAATACAAACCGGATGGTTTTTACCTGTTCCAATTCCGGGGCCATTTCTTTTATGTTGTTAAATGCAATTGTAGCTGCTTCTCTCATCGGGTATCCAAAAGCCCCGGTCGAAATAGCGGGAAAGGCAATGGAAGAAATCTTGTGTTTTTCGGCCAGTCTTAGTGCATTTCTATAGCAGGAAGCCAAAAGTTGATCACTTGGTTCATCCCGTCCATAAACAGGGCCAAGGCAGTGAATCACATAGTCATTGGGGAGATCATGGGCTCCGGATATCACGGCTTCGCCCGGAGCGATGGGTGCTTTGGTGCGGCATTCCTTAGCTAATCCTGGTCCGGCCGCACGGTGAATGGCTCCGGCCACCCCGCCTCCGGTTGTAAGCTGGGCATTGGCGGCATTTACAACGGCCTCCACTTCGTCCCGGGAAGCAATATCACCTTGCATGCATTCAATGCTTATATTTCCAACAGATATCTTCATACCGATTCGGTTTTGCTGCTAATTGGTAGTAAAAGTGCAAATCATTACCGATAAACTCAAAAAACGGTGAAGACTTAAAAATTCACTGATCACAGAAAAATGAATTGGAATGTTTTTTTAAAGTAATTGGTATGTTGAAGGAGAATGCACAGTAAGCTTAAAACAGGATTAATGAATCTAAAAATAATCAGCAGTACCGATCGTCCAAATTCTAATGCCCTTAAAGTTTCCCGATATGTACAGGGATTGTATGCAGAAAAGGGAGCGGATGTGGAAGTAATCAGCCTGCAGGATTTCCCCTTGGAAGAAATTGTAGGCGGAAGGTATGGTAAAAAGCTTCCTGCTATCGAGGAGTTCAGAAAGCCGGTGCTGGAAGCAGACGGATTGGTATTTGTGATCCCGGAATATAACGGCAGTTTTCCCGGTATTTTAAAAATGTTTATAGACTACCTGCCATTTCCGGAAGCCTTTGAGAAGATGCCCATGGCTTTTATAGGTGAGGCAAACGGTGCTTTTGGTGGATTGCGTGCCGTAGAGCAATTTCAGATGGTGGCAAACTACAGAAATGCACTTCAGTTTCCGGAGCGGGTTTTTATCTCCCGTGTAGAAAAAGAGTTCTCGGAAACAGAGGGAATCAACGATGACTTCCAGCAAAACTTACTCGAATCACAAGTGGAAAACTTTGTGAAGTTCGTAGAATCTGTGAAGCAAAAAGAAATGGATCAGCTGGTCTGATTATCCGTTTCGAAGCATATAGCCCACACCGTGTAAGGTAATCAGGTAACGCGGATCGTCAGGGTGTACTTCAATTTTGGCTCTCAGCTTTGAAATGTGAACATCCACCGTTCGGGTATTTGTGCTGAACTCATAGCGCCATACTTTTTCCAGCAGCTCATCTCGTGATACCGGTTCGTTTGCGCTTTTTAACAGGTAGCGGATCAGCTCCACTTCCCGGGATGTCAGCTCAATTTCATCTCCATCCGGACGATGTACCACAGACTCATGCAGGTCAATTTTAATCGGGCCCAATTGAAGGATGTCCACTTCGCCGGAAGTGGAATACGTGCCGGCACGCCGCAGTCGGGCTTCAATCCGTGCAAGGAGTTCCTTCACACCAAACGGTTTGGTCAGGTAGTCGTCGGCACCAAGATTCAGTCCTTTTACTTTATCAGGCTCTTGGTCTTTGGCTGTCAGCATGATGACGGGGAAAGTAAATTTGTTGTCGCGGATTTCCTCCAGAATATCATAGCCACTTTTACCGGGAAGCATAATGTCCAGAATCATGATGTCCGGCTTATGCTCTTTTACCATTTCCACGGCTTGCGTTCCCTCTTCACTTACTAAAACATCGTACCCTTCACTTTCCAATGTATCCCGAAGTGTAAAAACAAGGCTTGGCTCGTCTTCCACAACGAGCACTTTCATGCGTTTATCCGACATATTTCGTGTGCTTATTTAAATTTTCTGTTGGCGAGGAACCAGTCTGTATGTTTTGCAGCTGTTCTTTCGAAACATCATCTTTATTCAATTTAGGAAATCTTACAATAAATGTTGTGCCTTTGCCGGAACTACTTTTTACTTCAATTTTTCCGCCATTCAGGCTAACCATATTCCGTACGATACTTAACCCCAATCCATGCCCTTTAATTTTGGTGCTCTTCGAATCGGAGTCGTCAACGCGGTAAAACTTTTTGAAGATGTTTTTTTGTTCTTTTTTAGGAATTCCCATTCCATGATCCGAGATGCTGAAAAAGACATTATCTTTGTTGGATGAAATTTGGTACTCGATGCATTTCTCATCCTTGCTGTATTTGATGGCGTTCTCAGTGAGGTTATGAACGATGGTTTCGAAGCTGTCGCTGTCGATCATACACAAAGCGTCTTCAGCCGAAGATTTAAACTTCACTTCAAAGCCTTTGTTCTCAATGTACTCCCGGTTTTCGTTCAGGAATTTATTCATCAGGTTGTGAATGCTGTAAGGAGCGGCTTTGATCATATTCTGGCCGGAGTCAACACGGGCTACATCCAGAAGTTTCTCGATCATACTTCTCAACCGGATAGACTCATTATAAATATGCTCGCCATACTGCTTCAGACGTTTGGGTTCGGTGACCCTGCCATCGGAAATATTTTCGCCTGCAGCCTGCATCACCGCCAAAGGTGTTTTCAGTTCATGGGTTACATTGGCAAGAAAGCTGGCCTGTCGCTGTGCTAAATGTCGTTCGCGTTGTGCGGTCACAAACATGAAGATCAGTGCCCCTAATAAGAACAACACAGCCACACCAAGTACAATCAGGTTTTTGATAAGGGTTTCGTTATAGGCATTGGTAACCGGCGCATCCAGAAAAGCAAGGTTCAACGACCAGTTGTCGAAGAAGCCGGAGCCGGAGAACCCCATCACATGATCCCGAAGGTTCCGGTCGTATTCAATGTTTGTATCGTTAGTAGCCAAAACCCTGTTATTGGTCCAGTCGCGAACCCAGACCACAATCCCGGTTTCCTCACTTTTGCCAAAATAATTGGTAAGAATTGGGGGAAGAACCTCATTTACGATATAATCCTCATTTAACGTGAGGGTGATGTAGCCGATCATCCGGCTTTCAGAAAGATTGATGAGCCCGATGTTCAGGCTGCGATGGGTATCAAACTCAAAGTTATTATTCCAACGGTAATTGAAATCGTTAAGCTGAATTTTGGTTTTGGTCCGTGCCAGCCCAACACCATCACAAACTAAATCCGGAAAGTCATTAGTAGGGGTGATTTGTTGGTTCTCAGGATCAAACCTGTAAATAGAGTTATCAGGATTGCAGGGGTCAACATTTTCAGGGGTGAAATAAATACTGTTAAAAAACGGGCTTTTGGATGAGCGGGTCAATACATCCTGAATATTCTCCGGCAGCTGTCCGGTTTGCTGAAGGGAGCTTTCGATAGGCTCAAGCTCTATCCGGTATAGTCCTCGCAAAGGCTCAAGAATTTGGTTCCTTATTGTATCGTTGATCTCATCCAGCTGATCAATTCGACGTTCTTCTTCGCTTTCAACCATGCGGTCTCTCAAGTCATACAGAGAAAGAACGTTCATGCCTGTGAGGGCAATGATAGCCGAGAGCCCGAGCATCAATAAAATCCAGCGAAAAGCCCTGTTGCGTAATATTTTCATGTGGAATAGTTGTGAACCTTAACGCCCTGAATATAGCACTTAGCGATATTGTAAGAACTCAAATTTGGTAAAAATAATCGCCAATAAAAAAGCCCTTTGGTAACAAGGGCTTTCTGATTTTCAAATAACAGGTATGCAGTTTTTTAAGCGGTCTATCTTACCCAAATGTTGTTCTCGCGGTTTGTATCCGGGAAGTAATGATCGGCATCAATTTCTACCCGGGAAATTATAGCCGGTGCATCAATGGTGACGGAGGTAGTGCGTTTGCCCATCATCCAGTCTTCAACGCCAATGCGAGTGGTTGTTTCGGAGCCGTCTTCAAAAGTAATGGTTAGATCAACGGGCATCACAACTTTGCCTAAATCTTTGATGGTTATGGTAGCCTCATCCTCTCTTTGAGTAACATCAGCAATGGTCTGATCCAGGGTCCATGTTTCGAAATACCAGGATCGCCAAAACCAGTCAAGTTCTCTGCCTGAAACATCCTCAAAGGTGTTAAACATATCATAAGGTGTGGGATGTTTATATGCCCAGCGGTCCATGAAACTTGTCCATGCTTCTTTAAACAAATCATCACCTAACACACCCTGTAAGGCAATTAAAACAGTAGCAGGTTTTGGATACGAAGCGACGCCGTAAGCCGGGCCGGGATAGTGGTAGTCGGACCATCTCATGATTTCGCCTTCCAGGTAGCTGCCTGCAATGGGCAGGTAACTGTTGAATTCATCCAGCCTGCTAAAGCTGTCCGGAAATTTATCCCAGCGGGCGTGGGCTTCATGAAAAGTGGTAGCTCCTTCATCCATCCAGGCGTGCCGGCGTTCGTTGTTGCTCACAATCATCGGGATCCACATGTGGGCAATTTCGTGGGCGGTTACATTATACAGCGCCTGCTTTTTTTGTGATAAGGGAATATTCGGGTTCGGGTTGTTGTAGCTGCCCATTACCGTCATCATCGGGAATTCCATCCCGCCGCCTATAATGCCGGCTCCTTCAACGGAAGTCATGTGCGGCCACGGATACGGAATGCCGGTATAATCAGATAAAAATGAAATAGAGTGAGCCGTGTAGTCTGCGGCATCTTCCCAAAGCGGGGCTGATTCTCTCCAAAAAGCATTAATGAGGGAATAGTCTTCGCTGCCGTCACCGTCCACATCTCCAACCGGAGTTCGCATGGCATCCCACTGTGATTGAGAGGTAGCACTGAAGGCAACATCACGAACTTTTTCAGCCTTAAAGCGCCAGGTTAAAGTTCCGTCTTCACCGGATACTGTTGAACTTCCAAAATCATTGATTTCAACAACTGAAATGACACTATCAGACTCTTGTCCAGAATTATATCTATCGAGGACAGCAGGAACCAATACTTCTTCCGGATTCAAAAATTCACCGGTACTCATAACCAGCCATTGTTCTGGAGCGGTTATACTAATTTCGTAGTCTCCAAAATCGTGATAAAACTCGGCATTTCCGGTAAAGTCGTCACCAAACCATCCGTGAACGTCATCATAAGTAGCAACATGCGGAAACCAATAAGCAATGAAGTACAGATTATTTCGGCTGTAACCCATGCGTCCGCTTGCACCTGCTTGCGGAACTTTGAAATTCCAGTCAATTTCGAGTTCGGTAGTCTGTCCCGGGAAAATCCTTTCGTTAGGATAGACAACCAGGTTTGTGCCCTGCACCACATAAGTTGGGCGACTTCGCTTCATGCCGGCAATGTCTTCACCACCAATAGAAACCCTTGTGATATTCATGCCACCGGTAATCTCTACAATTTCCTTACGGGGCACTCCCTCTTTGTGGAGATTCTGAGCCAGTTCAAAAAGAATATAATTTAAAGTATCAGGCGAATTATTGGTGTAGGTGATATCCGCTTCACCGTAAAGCATGGTATCGGCCGGCACCAGTTCGGTATCAATTTTGTAGGAATAGGTGTTGGTGAAATAGTTGGGGCCGGGAGTTCCGTTATAGGATCGGAAACCATCTGCAACAGCTTGTTTAAAATCCCAGGGTTCTTCGATCTCGTAGGGGATGGGGCGTTCAGGTTTGAAGCTCTGTTCAGTAGCGTCAGAAGTAGCAGGCGAAGTAGTGGTTTTTGTTGATGAACACGCAGTAAAAGCGGCGATTATAAAGATCAGGAATCCTGAAAGCGATGATTTCATGATTAGGTAGAATTAGGTTAGTCAGGAAGGAAGGTGGTAGTAGTGAAGTGAATCTATTTATGGATCTTCTTGTAATTTCTCTCTATAGATTCTTTAAGGTCGTTAAATTCAATGGGTTTCACCAGGTAATCGAGATACTCGGTTTCTTTGGCTCTTTGAACATGGTGAGGATCAGAATTCCCGGTGATATAGATAACGGGTACATCCGAAAACTTGCGAATTTCTTTCATGGCTGTGATGCCATCAATTTCCCCTTCAAGAGAAATATCCATTAAGATGAGGTCGGGCTTAATCTTCTGTGCTACTTCGATGGCTGTTTTACCATATACGAGTTCCCCTTCCGCGTCATAACCCAATTTTTCCAGGTAGCTTTCATACAGAAGATTCAGAATCAGATCGTCTTCAACGATCATAACTGTTTTATTCTGTTTCTTGTCCATCTCGTTCCATTAATTTTCATTGCCTTATAAGCAACAGGCCAAATAATAACATGAATTAATATTAAACGAAATTTTCTAATAAAAAAATTTAGTGGTTAAATAGAGTAAATAGTCAATTTATGAAGTGTACACGCAGTGTAGAATAAAAAAAGCCTGCCTCTCTGTTCTGAGAAGCAGGCTTTGTACCGCTGATCGGACTCGAACCGATACGGGCATTTTAATACCCATTGGATTTTAAGTCCAACGTGTCTACCAATTCCACCACAGCGGCTTTCCGGTAGGCGCCAAATATACGGCTTTACCTTTCACTACTTCAATAAAGATTTAAACAAATATTGAATCCACATCTTCGTTTCGTAACTTTGAGCAAATAACAACTAAAAGAGAAGCTATGAGACGTTTTATACCCCTTACTATTTTAATGGCCGTTATTTTTTCAGCAAGCACTTTTGCCCAGCTTGAGATCGGAGCTTCCTATGAGCTTCGTGATGAAAAGCCTAAGAATGGATTTGGCCTTCGAATCGAAAAAGGAATTCTTGAAAAACTGCCGGTGGTGAACCTATCGCTTAGATTGCATGGAAGCTATTTCAGTGAAGAGAATAACGTAGATCCCAACAACCAGAGCTTCTCTTATTCTGAAGACCTGACCAATTATGATGTAGGAGTAGCTGCAGTTGGTGGTGTTTCGGTTGGACTTCTTGAACCCTACGTAGGCTTAGGACTTGGAACCGAGAATTATGAGAAAGCAGTTAAGGACTACAATGGCCTGCCGGGGAACCGTCCGGAAGATGGAAACGAAAGTAACCTGTACTGGAATCTGTCGGTTGGCGCCAAGGTAACGGTGATACCAGTGTTAAAGCCTTTTGTTGAATACCGATATTCTAACAAGGAGCTGGCCGAGCCTACTCTGGCTGATGCTCAAAACGGCAGAATTATGTTTGGCGTGTCTTTAAGTTTTTAATCAAAATCACTTAATTGTATTACAGCGGATGTGAACTCCATATCCGCTTTTTTTGTACAGAAAAATATAAGTAAGTGCTTTAAACGAGGGTTATACCTACATTTGAAGGGAGTTAGGCTGGATTAGTTTATGAGTGATACTGCTTCCATAGATAAATATGACCTTGAGGGTTATAAATTAAAGAAGGCTCAGAGAGAAGATCTGAAGCAGTTGCTTTCGGTGTGCCGTGATCACATTGACTCGCTGGATGAGGAAGCCGTGACGAAGGCTTTTAAGCTTTGCTATATGTCGCACGAGGACATGAAGCGGGCATCCGGGGAGCCGTACTACTACCACCCGGTGGAAGTGGCCAAAATTGTAGCCAGCGAAATCAATATTGATGATATTTCGGTTATTGCCTCTCTTTTGCATGATACCGTTGAAGACACCGATGTAACCCTGGATGATATCCGGCACTGGTTTGGGGATGAAGTGGCTATCATTATTGATGGAGTTACTAAAATTACCGGGGTGTTTAAAAGCCGTGACAGCAAGCAGGCCGAGGCGTTTATGAAGCTGCTGCTTTCCATGGCGGAGGATATCAGGGTGGTGCTGATTAAATTTGCCGATCGCATGCACAACATGCGAACCATCCAACACCTGAAGCGGGAAAAGCAGATTAAGATTGCTTCGGAAACCATGGACTTGTATGCCCCGCTTGCTCATCGTTTTGGGTTGTTCCGGATTAAGAACGAGCTGGAAGATCTGTGTTTCAAAACCATAGATCCGACTTCCTTCAAGTTTGTAGCCCGAAAGCTTCGGGAGAAAAGAGAGGACCGGGAAGAATTTATTAATGAGTTTATGCAGCCCATTCAGAATGAGCTGACTAAAATGAATTTCAAATTTGAAATTAAAGGGCGGCCCAAACACATCTTCTCTATCTATCGGAAGATGCAGCGGCAGCAAAAACCCTTCGAAGAAATTTATGACCTTTTTGCTATTCGGATTATTCTGGAAGGTCAGCATACAAAAGAAGATTGCTGGAGGGTGTATTCCATCATCACCGATTGGTACACGCCAATTCCTGAACGATTTCGGGATTTTATTTCCGTGCCCAAAGCGAACGGATATCAATCACTACACACCACGGTAATTACCAATAAAGGCCGGAAAGTTGAGGTTCAAATCAGAACCCGCAGGATGGATGACATTGCTGAAAAAGGTCTTGCTGCCCACTGGAAGTATAAGGAAGGAGCCCAACAAGGGTCCGACACTCTCGATAAATTCGTGAATTGGGTTCGGGATGTACTTGATAATCCACGTCCCGATGCAGCTACCGATTTCGTAAAAGATTTTCAGCTGAACCTGTATAAGGATGAGATCTATGTTTTTACACCCGACGGCGAACTGAGAACCCTGCCCCGGGATGCAACACCTATCGACTTTGCTTTTGAAATTCACAGTGAAATCGGTGAACGTGCTATGGCCGCCAAGGTGAACGGGAAGATGGTGCCGCTTCGTCAGAAACTTCAGAATGGGGATCAGGTTGAGATTATCACCGGAAATAAGATCAATCTAAATCCGGATTGGATTGATGATGTGGTTACCCATAAGGCGAAGTCACGAATCCGACAGTTTATTAAGCAGAAGCAGCGCAAAGTTGCAGAAGAGGGACGGGAAATTTGGAACAAGAGAGCAGCCCGTGGAAACATTGAAATTTCGGAACAGGAGCTGAATCGGTTTGCAAAAAGGTTTAAGTATGAATCGACCCAGGAGCTGTTTTTTGATATCGGTTCGGGAGTGTTTGACGTAAACGAGCTGTTCCGGGAAGTGAAGAAGTTTAAGAGTACGGGCCGTATTGAAGATAACGAGCAGGTGGAAGTCAATCCTATCACTGAAGAGGAAATTCAGGATAAATATATCAGTGAAGCCCGGTCGGTAGGTGACGGGAAGTCGCTCTTCATCAACGGCGAGCTCAGCAATATCAAATATTCGTACGCAAATTGCTGTAACCCAATTCCCGGCGATGATGTAATTGGATTTATAAGCCGAACCGGGGATGTTAAAATACACCGGACCATGTGTAATAATGCTCAGCATCTGTTAAAGACGGAAGCTGAACGCATTGTAGATGTAAACTGGGCCAAGAATATCGATACCAAGTTCCTTGGGGCCATCAAGGTTATAGGTGGCGACAGGGTGGGCATGATCAATGATATCACGGACGTATTGTCGAAATCGCTGGAGACTAATATGAAAAGTATCAACGTTAGCAGCGACAGCGGAATGTTCGAGGGAATTATCACTCTTTACGTTGACGGTATCTCTCATCTCGGCAAGATCATGAAACGACTTGAAAAAGTAGAAGGTGTTAAAAACGTTCTACGCTACGAGTAACCCTTTCTAATGCAGTTTAGGTAGATTTTTATTAAAGTTATCTTTACAATACTGAAAGATTATTCGCTATAGGTCAAACAGCTTAAGGAAAACAAAGTTGCGAATAATTATGGAAGGACAAACGTGCCACAAGTAAATAAAAGGCACTTAACATAATCTATAAAAACTATGATGACTTACACAAAACGAGACGTTGTACGTCGGGTTGCAGAAGCAATGGATGAACCTATGATTCAAGCAGAACCATGGGTTGATGCTGTGATTGTAGCTTTACGAGAAATTATGATGTCTGCTGATACAGAGTGCAGAATCGAAATTCGTGACTTTGGAGTATTTGAAGTAAAAGAAACAAAGGCTAAACCAAAAGCCAGAAATCCTAAGACAAACGAAGTTATTTACGTGCCCGCACATCGCAAAACACACTTCAAGCCCAGTAAGTTGATGAAGAAGTTTCTGCGACAGCCTTTAGAGGACGTAAAGAAGGATAAATAATTCAGGGGTAAACAGATAGTTGCAGGAATATGCACGGCTTGTCGGTATTGATGTTGGAAAAAAGAGAGTGGGTATTGCTCAAACCGACCTACTCAAAACCATAGCTTCACCGGTCGGCACCTTTTCCCCTGAGGAAGCGTTATCTGAAATTCAGAAAATCACAGAAAACGCTTCTGTAGAAAAATTTGTTGTTGGTTGGCCTTTGTCTCTTAAAGGAGAAGAAGGGTCGGCCACACAAATGGTTAATAATTTTATAAAAAAACTGCGCCATTCTTTCCCAAATATAGACATTGCAAAAGTTGATGAGCGATACACATCGAACCAGGCGCGTAGCCTTATGATTGAGGCTGGAGTTCCCCAAAAAAAGAGACGTGAAAAGGGACGGGTTGACCGTATTGCTGCTGCCATCATTTTACAAAACTACTTAGATTCGAATTCTTAATATAACATATGCCCATATTACCAATTGTAACGTACGATGATCCGGTTTTACGGAAACAAGCAGATGAAATAGAAGAAGACAGTCCGGAACTGCAAACTCTGATCGATAATATGCTGGAGACCATGTATAACGCTGATGGCGTTGGATTGGCTGCTCCGCAAATTGGCCGGTCTATCAAATTGTTTGTGATGGATACCGACTCTATGATCGAGGATGGTGAAGTTCCTTACGGCCCTATGGTTTTTATCAATCCGTTGATCCTGGAAAAAAGAGGAAATAAGGTGCCACTCGAAGAAGGTTGCCTGAGCATCCCGGAAGTGAACGATAAAGTGTTTCGCCCCGAAACGGTGATCATCGAGTTTTTTGACCGGGATTTTAATAAGCATAGGCTGGAAGCCGGCGGGTGGACTTCAAGAGTAATTCAGCATGAATATGATCATCTTGAAGGAGTGCTATTTCTGGATTACCTGAGTGCCTTCAAAAAAAGAATGCACAAAAAAGAGCTTAAAGAGATTGATGAAGGCAATAAAAAGGTAAAATACCCGGTAGTCCCCAAACAGGAAGAAGCATAGCGATGAATATTGTTTTTATGGGTTCACCTGAATTTGCCATTCCAAGCCTGGAGCAAATTCATCATTCCGAACATACCATAAAGGCAGTGGTAAGCAATGTGGACAAAAGGCGAGGGCGGGGGTCGAAGAAGTCCCCGACACTTGTTAAGGCAAAAGCGCTGGAATTGGGACTTCCTTTAATTGAGGTTGATGACCTTTCATCACCGCAATTCGGAACACAATTGAAAGCACTGGAAGCCGACCTTTTTGTGGTTGTAGCATTTCGCATTTTGCCTACTTCCGTTCTAAATATCCCGAAAAAAGGCTCTATAAACTTACACGCTTCCCTGTTGCCCAAATACCGGGGCGCGGCTCCTATTCACTGGGCTATTATTAATGGAGAGGAAGAGACCGGCTGCACTGTTTTCTTTTTGGATGAAAAAGTGGACACCGGCAATATCATCCTTCAGCAAAAGACAAAAATCGGAGATAATGAAACGACCGGTGAATTGTACAACCGGCTCAGGGACATGGGGAGCGAGTTGCTGCTGGAGAGCATTCACAAAATTGATTCTGAGGATTATACCTTATCAGCCCAGGATCACTCCATAGCTACCCCGGCGCCTAAGCTCTTCAGAGACGACTGCCACATCGACTTCAATAAACCGGCAGCAGATGTTCATAATAAAATCAGAGGCCTGAGCCCTTTCCCAACTGCCTGGGCTAATTGGAATGGAGAGAAGTTCAATATGTATCGGTCGCGTTTAGGGATAGCTGCAAATATTGATCCCGGAGAGTTGTTGGTTAAGGATGACAAGCTGCTTGTCGGGTGCCTGGATGGTACGGTAGAATTGACCGAAGTACAGCTTCCCGGCACAAAAAGACTGACAGGAGAGGAATTAATAAGAGGCTACGACGTTGAGGGAGTGCTGAATTAATTTTCTTGAAGAATTAATTTGAGATATACGTTCGGTTTTTTATCATCACGCCAATTGCAAAGCTAAAATCATAGCATATTATGGAGCAATCTGAAATTTTTGAGGCAGCTAAAGCCGGTAATTTGGAAGAGCTGAAAAAGCTTTTAAAAGGCAAGTCGGACATCAATGAAACCAACAAGAGTGGTGCCTCTGCTCTCATTTTGGCTTCTGAAAAAAATCATACTGAAGTAGCTAAGTTTCTTGTAGAAGAGGGAGCTGATCTGAATATAGAAACCAAAATGGGAGGAACAGCTTTAAACCGTGCAGCTGAAAACGCCAACCTGGAATTGTTGGAATATTTCCTCGAAAAAGGGGCCGGTATTGGTAACCTTGCTTTGATTGCAGCTTCCCGCACAGGAAATATTGAAGCTGTAAAATTATTGGTGGAAGCCGGCGCTGATGTTGATGCCCAGCAACGATGGGGGCACACCGCACTGATGCTTGCGGCAAAAGAAGGTAATACAGATGTGGTGAAGTATTTGATTGACGAGGGCGCCAACGTAAAACTGCGGGATAAGAATGGGGATACGGCTATGATGATCGCCATGGATAATGAGCAGGACGACATTGCACTAATCCTGAGGAGAGCCGGAGCTAAAGCCGAGTCCAAGCCTAAGAAAGAAGTTGCTCCTGTTACGGATGAAGATGAAGACGTTGACCTGGACGATACACCTGATGTGGACGACCTGGTTTCCGATGACGATGATGCCCCCGATGATGTAGATTTGGATGACTAATTCTACACTCTTGAGCCTTGATTAGTAATACTTTGGGATCACCTTGATTATGGATTAACGATCTTATTCAGGTTTATTTCAATCTACTCCTCATTTTGATAACAGATATAGAAAAGCCCCGCACATCATTGATGAGCGGGGCTTTAATTTTATCAATTGTTGTGGTGGATTACTTATTTGCGAACTCAAAATCTTCGAGTTCATAATCAACACCATCAGCCGGACGCAGTGTGGTTGATTTCGGCTCAAGGAAATACTTGAGGTAATCTCGTCCACCTGCTTTTGCATCGGTACCACTTAGCTTGAAGCCACCAAATGGCTGGGCTCCAACAAGGGCTCCGGTACACTTGCGGTTGATGTACAGGTTACCTACGCGGTATTCTCTCAATGCCCGGTCAATTTTCTTAGGATCTTGTGAGAAGTAAGCTCCGGTTAGTCCGTAATCAACACCGTTGGCAATGCGAAGGGCATCGTCGGTGTCTTTGGCTTTGATGAAGGCCGTTACAGGTCCGAAGATTTCTTCCTGGGCAATTCGGTCATCTTCGCTAATGTCCGCAAAAACGGTAGGTTCTATATAGTACCCTTCGTTTTCAGTTTCAGCACGTTTACCACCGGCTACTAATCGGCCTTCCTTTTTACCAATCTCAATGTAGCTCATGATTTTATCCACGGCTTTTTGATTGATTACAGGACCTGCAATATGGTTTTCTTTGGCATCACCAATAGATAGGGCTTTAGTTTTTTCAGCCACTTTCTCCAGCAGTTCATCATAAATGTCCTGATGGGCAATTACTCGTGAACTGGCTGAACATTTCTGTCCCTGGAACCCAAAGGCACCTTTCACAATCTCGGTTGAAGCTTTTTCAATATCGGCATCGGCATCCACAACCGTTGCATTTTTACCGCCCAGCTCACAAACCATTCGCTTAAGGAATTTTTGTCCGTCAGCTACTTCAGCTGCAATTTTATTCAGGTGAAGACCTACGGCTTTAGATCCGGTGAAAGAAATAAACCGGGTATTAGGATGCTTGGCAAGGTTTTCGCCTACTTCAATGTCGCCACCGGTTACAAAGTTGAATACGCCTTTTGGCAGTCCCACTTCCTCGAAAATCTCGGTGAGGATGGAACCCATGCGTGGAGTATCAGGGGCAGGCTTAGCTACAACGGTATTTCCTACAGCGATTGGGGCAACGGCCATTCCCACAAAAATAGCGAAAGGGAAGTTCCAAGGAGAAATTGATACACCGGCGCCAATAGGCATATAAATGGTTTTGTTGTAATCGCCCCAGGTTTCAGATAATACATCCATTCCGTCATCAATACGGAGTGCTTCATGAGCGTAATACTCGATAAAGTCGATGGCTTCGCAGGTATCGGCATCGGCTTCGAGGTAGCTTTTACCAGCTTCGCTGATCATCCAGGCATTAATTTCCAGCCTTCGGCGGCGAACTACATCGGCTGCTTTAAACAGGTATTCTGCTCTTTTCTCAGCAGAAACATATTGCCAGCTTTCGAAAGCATCCCAGGCTTTGTCTAATGCGTCAAAGGCTTGGTCTTTGCTGGCCATTTGGAAAGTTCCAATAGTCTCAGAAAGGTTGGATGGGTTCTTACTTTCAAAAGTACCGGCATCACCTTTTACAAATTCGCCATTGATGTAGAGGTCATACTCCTGGCCAAAATCAGACCGGACTTCTTCAAGTGCTTTTTTTTGAGCTTTATCGTTAGTGGGATCAGAAAAATCTAAGTACGTCTCATTTTTGTACTTTTTTAAGGTCTGGTCGGGCATAGTTTTGAATTATTTTTTGATGAATTTTAAGCTTTGTTACTCTAAAGATACGCAGAAAAGCGCTCCCAATTCAAAGGTGATGATATTATACCCGCCAGGTAGTCGAAAACATTGAAAATAGGGCGCGATAATGGTAGCTTTCAACGATTCACAAGAACTTTACAAGTCTGTTTTACATTCTTACTTAGTGAAGTTAGAAGAATAAAAAATTCAATTATAAACAGGATTCGAAATGGCAAAAATTAAAGTGGGAATTAACGGGTTTGGCCGTATTGGTAGAATGGTGACCCGTTCAATCCTAACTAATCATAAAGATACAATTGAAATTGTTGGAGTAAATGATCTGACAGATACTAAAACTCTGGCTCATCTTTTCAAATACGATTCAGCCCAGGGCACGTATCCTGGAGATGTTTCTGTAGATGGAGATAAAATGACCATCGATGGAATGAGCTTTGATGTGAGCGCTGAGAGAGATCCCGCGAATCTGAAATGGGGAGATCTTGGTGCAGAAGTTGTTGTTGAGTCGACCGGGTTTTTCCGAGATGTCAAAAGTGCCGGAAAACACCTGGAAGCAGGAGCAAAAAAGGTAGTTATTTCAGCTCCGGCATCAGGCGATATTCAAACCATCGTTCTCGGTGTTAATGATGAAGAGATTTCTGACGACATCGAAATCTATTCCAACGCAAGCTGTACCACCAACTGCCTGGCACCTATGGCCAAGGTACTTGATGACAACTTTGGGTTGGTAAAAGGATTCATGACCACCATTCACTCTTATACCGGTGATCAGCAGTTGGTAGATGGACCGCATAAAGATCTTCGCCGTGCCCGGGCAGCCGCTGCAAACATTGTACCTACTACAACAGGTGCAGCTAAAGCAGTTGGACTTGTGCTTCCTAAGCTGGATGGCAAACTGGATGGTGGAGCCGTTCGAGTTCCAACCCTAACCGGTTCTTTGACTGATTTTGTATGTGAAGTAGAAAAAGAAACCACTGCCGAAGAAGTAAATGCGGCATTTAAAGCTGCTGCCGAAGGACCTATGAAAGGAATCCTCGAGTATGCTGATGTGGAACTTGTTTCTTCTGACATTGTTGGAAACCCACATTCAAATATTTACGACAGTCAGCTTACAAAAGTAGATGGCAAACTGGTTAAAATTATCGGATGGTATGATAATGAAGCCGGCTATTCTGCACGTACCGCTGATTTAATTACCAAGATCGTTTAATCTGTTAAGAAAGTATTGGTGAACTCGTTTCACCGGACTTGGTATTTTATTGAAACTCCTGCTTTCGAAAGAGACAGGAGTTTTTTTATGTCTGTTTACTTGTAAAACTCAGCTGATCTCCTCACATTTCTGCACACCAAAAAAATGAGGAAGAATTATGTTTAGGGTATCATTTTATATTTTATCGGCACTGTTAATGTTTGTCAACACAGGTTGTGTGGAAGTAGATATGGAAAAGGAGTCAACAACTCAGGCTCCTGAAGTTGATTTTGAGCTTACATCCGATCAAACACATAAC
This sequence comes from Gracilimonas sediminicola, assembly GCF_024320785.1. Taxonomy (NCBI): domain Bacteria; kingdom Pseudomonadati; phylum Balneolota; class Balneolia; order Balneolales; family Balneolaceae; genus Gracilimonas; species Gracilimonas sediminicola. The sequence continues at coordinate 872,414 of NZ_JANDBC010000001.1, read as the reverse complement.
CGCTGGAGCAGCGCCATTGAACCGGTGTTGACGGTTCCATCAGGTTCAGTCATAAAAGTTGGAACTGAAGAAGCTTCTGATCAACAGCTGGATGTAAATTCTACCTTAGAAGATTTAGCCAATTTGAGTTTTGATCCCATTCATCCGCTAACCGGCCCCGTGTATGTGGAGAATGCCGAGCCCGGAGACGTCCTTAAAGTAACCCTTCACAAAATTGAGATGGGCGATTGGGGCTGGACCGCCATCGTGCCCGGTTTTGGATTTTTGGCTGATGAATTCACTGAGCCCTACCTGAAAACGTTTGAGCTGGGTAAAGATAAAAAAACAGCGAAATTTTCTGAGAATATCGAGATCCCGCTAAAGCCGTTTCCGGGAGTGATGGGAGTTGCTCCTGATACCGAAGAAATGCTGTCAACCATTCCTCCCCGGGAAAATGGTGGGAATATGGATGATCCGAACATCACCGAAGGTTCCGTAGTTTATTTCCCGGTGTTAGTGGAGGGGGCCTTATTCTCGATAGGAGATACCCATGCCGCCCAGGGACACGGAGAAGTTTGTGGTACTGCTATAGAAGCACCCATGAATATTATTTATGAAGTGGAGGTGATTAAAGGTGGAAGGACAATCAGCGAGCCACAATATGAGACAGATGACTATTACGCGGTTACTGCTTTTGCAACCACCATTGATGAGGCGGCCAGGAAAGCTACCCGATATATGATTGATTTCTTAGAGGAAGAGAAAGGCATGGATCGACAGGATGCATATGCGCTATGTTCGCTGGCCGGAGACCTGAAAATAGCTGAGGTGGTGGATGTGCCTCATATGTTGGTTTCTATGCATATTCCAAAGGATATTTTTAAGTAAAACAAACAGACACTCAACATAAAACTCAAAATTTAGATGAAGAAATCACTGCTTTTATTAGCTGCATTATTAGTAATCAGCCTGGGCTGTACCACTCAGCAACAGCAAGCAACGTTAGATACTGAACAGCTTATTGAAGATCTTCGGGTGATTTCTTCCGATGAGATGGAAGGCCGGCGTGCCGGAACGGAAGGAAACCGCAAGGCCCGGGAATACCTGGTGCAACGATTTGAAGAGGAGGGAGCTCAGCCATTTCAGAATTCCTTTACCCATGAGTTCACCTTTACTAATAGAAGCGGCGAGGAGATGACCGGAGTGAACGTCATTGGCCAAATCAAAGGAAAGACGGATTCAGTGATGGTGATTACCGCTCATTATGATCACCTTGGTATTCGTGACAGCCTGATCTATAACGGAGCGGATGACGACGCTTCGGGCACGGCAGCTCTGCTGGCTTACATCGATTACTTTAGCCAGACACAGCCCAATCACACCTTGGTGTTTGCAGCTTTTGATGCCGAAGAGATGGGATTACAGGGAGCAAGAGCTTTCGTGGAGGATTCTGTTTTCCTTGAAAAAGTGAAACTGAACATCAACCTGGATATGATTGCGCAAAATGATTCAAATGAGATCTATGCGGTTGGTACTTTTCATTATCCGGAACTGAAACCGGTATTAGAGAATGTGGAAACCGGTGAAATCAATTTACTATTTGGCCACGATAACCCTGACAGCGGACTGGATGACTGGACCTATGCATCAGATCACGGACCATTCCATCAAAAAGGGGTTCCGTTTGTGTACTTCGGGGTGGCAGATCATGAACACTATCATCGCCATACGGATGACTTCGAAACCATTCCTCAGGAATTTTATAAAAGCACTGTTCGAATGATACGGAATGCCATTGTGGCTTTTGATGAGCAGTAGAATTCCAGAGCATAAAAAAAGCCTCACCAAATGATGAGGCTTTTAAAGTTCTACAAAAAAGTTGTTCTAAAACTTCCGCAGGTAACTGGTGCATTCGTTGCAATCTTTACCATCTTTGCGGGCGTCTTCTTCTTTTTCAAAACCTTGACTTGAAAAGGCCTCAATATCTCCGCTTTTGGAGACTCGTCTCCATCTCCATTCGCCTTTAACGTCTTGGTATAACTCGCATTTAGCCATAGGTAAGTATCTGATTTATTGGTAATTAACTATCTCCAAGTATAGCCAAAATGCTGCTTTTAAGCAATTCTGAGCGGTTTAGGAATGAAAAATTCAAAATGTAGAATTAAAAATTACCTGAACTCAGGAGTAATTTTTAATCTTTAATTTTTCATTTTTAATTATTTGATTTCGTAGTCGTAGCTAATTTCGGAGCCTTTCTCCAGTGCTTTGGAAACCGAGCAGTATTTGGTGATGGACAAATCTAAGGCACGCTGAACTTTTTTGGGATCCAGATTCCCGGACAGGATAAAATGCAGGTGTATGGTCTTATACTCAGAATAACCGGCATCCAGCTTTTGTTTGTCGGCATCCACTTCTACTTTAAGATCGGTGAGGTCTTGTTTTTGCTTTTCGAGGATCGATATTACGTCAATAGCACTGCACCCGCCGACACCAGCCAGCAACAATTGCATGGGGCTTAATCCACCTTCGAGTCCGCCAATATTATTTTTGCCATCAATGCGGATTTTTCCATCAGTTTCATTTTCTGCTTCCATGTGGAAGTCTTTGCCAAGCCAGGTTACATCAATTTTCATAAATATCAGGTTAGTTAATTCACTTTGAAGGAAGGTAAAGAAATGAAAGCTGTTGAACCACGTAAAGGATTACTAAAGCTGAGAGCCTGAACTGAACGAAATAAGTGATCAATCCAGTTTGATTATCAAATTATAAAGACGAATAAAAACAGTTGACCCAATAACAAAGCTTTGCCTATATTTGAAGCAATGGAAGACGCACTCCTACATATCCATCATCTTTCGCTCGATGTCCATCATGCCCATCGCGGACATCATCATATCCATGTGCATTAATTGCACCTTTTTTGACCTTTTATCTACCTATTTTCTAATTCTTATTACTTACTAATTTCATGAACAGAACAAAAGATTCTTCTACCTCTTTACGTATTGCTATTCAAAAAAGCGGTCGCCTGACTGATAAGACCATCGACTTACTCGAGGGTATCGGTATAGAGTTCGATAACTACAAGCGGAACCTGATTGTTAAAACTCGAAATTTTGATGTTGAGCTATTATTACTTCGCGATGACGACATCCCCGAGTATGTACAGGATGGCGTGTGCGATCTGGGTTTTGTGGGAGCGAATGAAACCCAGGAAACCGGTGCAGATGTAACCCCGATACGGGATCTTCAATACGGGAAGTGCCGGCTTTCATTAGCAGCACCTAAAGACGGAGAAATTCAGTCGCCACAGGATTTTGAAGGGAAGAAAGTAGCAACGAGCTATCCAAATTTGACCCGCCGTTTTTTCGAAGAACGAGATATAAATATTCAGATCGTTGAAATATCCGGAGCTGTAGAAATTGCGCCTCAGCTTAAAGTAGCCGACGCCATTGTGGATTTGGTTTCCAGCGGGGGCACACTGAAAGCAAACGGACTGGTTGAGCTGGATACTATTCTGCACTCACAAACCCAGCTCATCCGAACCAACAAAGAACTTTCACCCGGCAAAAAGGAGCTGATTGAACGGTTTTTAGTGAGGATGGACGGCTATCAAAAGGCTGCGAAAAGCCGATACATTATGATGAATGCATCCACATCTAATGTGGAAAGGATTAAGGAGATTATCCCTTCCATGAAAAGCCCTACGGTGATGCCGTTGGCGGATAACGATATGGTAGCTATTCATACCGTGATTCCCCTGGACAAATTCTGGACAGTGATGGAAGAACTCAAAGAAGCAGGCGCTTCGGATATCGTAATGCTGCCCATTGAAAGCATGATCTTGTAGAATATCGAACAAGGAACATTGAACATTCAATATTGAAGGGTGATTTGATTCATAAAGTGCATTAGTCCAAAACTTAGCGAGCTTTGCGAAGACTTTGCGTTCAAAAACGACTATGAGAATAAAGAAAAACATGTGTTACCAAGCCAGATATATGAACACTATTGCTTGTCCCATTACAGGTCGTTTCGTTACCTGGAGGCACTTACTTCAACTATAATGAAATTGAAATGAGAACTTATAACTATAGTGATTTAGAACCGGTACAACTCACGGAGCTGCTGAAGCGACCGAAGATTGACTTCGCCTCTATTTTTGGTACGGTTCAGCCTATCATCAATGAAGTTGAAAACGATGGGGATGAAGCGGTCAGAAGGTTTACCCATAAGTTTGATGGGGTAGATTTGGATGAGGTCTGTTTCAACCCGATGAAGCAGGAAGTATCGTTATCAAAAGAAGCAAAAGAGGCTATTGATACGGCATTCGACAATATTTATGCCTTCCATAAAGCGCAGGTTCCGGCTCCGTTAGAAGTTGAAACCATGCCGGGCGTACGATGCATGAAGGTGGCGAGACCTATCGAACGGGTAGGATTTTATGTGCCGGGTGGAACGGCGGTATTACCATCAACAGCTATGATGCTGACCATCCCCGCTATGATTGCCGGTTGTTCTACTAAAGTGCTGGCAACTCCACCCCGAAAAGACGGTAGCATAGCTCCTGAAATTATTTATATCGCACAAAAAGCCGGTGTGGAAACGATTCTGAAAGCCGGCGGAGCACAGGCGGTAGCAGCGATGGCTGTCGGTACGGAATCGGTCCCAAAAGTGGATAAGATATTCGGGCCGGGTAATCAGTATGTGACGGCTGCAAAAATGATTCTACAAAACTCGGAAGCTCAAATCAGTATTGATATGCCGGCCGGTCCTTCTGAAGTATTGGTAATAGCAGATGAGCAGGCAAATCCGGCTTATGTTGCCGCAGATCTGCTTTCGCAGGCCGAGCATGGCCAAGACAGCCAGGTTGTGTTGGTTGCCACGGCTGCTTTTGATCTGAAAAAACTGGAACAGGAATTGGAAGATCAGCTGCAGGAACTTCCACGAAAAGACATTGCCAAAGAAGCCCTCGAACATAGCTTTATACTTAAGGTAGAGGATCTGAATCAGGCCTTTGACTTCTCAAATGAATATGCTCCTGAACATTTAATTGTGAATGTGGGAGAAGCAGAAAGTCATACAGAAAAGATTACCAATGCCGGTTCTGTTTTTCTGGGGCAGTTTACGCCGGAAAGCGTAGGTGATTATGCATCGGGAACCAATCACACCCTGCCTACCTATGGGTATGCGCGGATGTACAGCGGGGTAAACCTTGCGGCCTTCCAAAAGTCAGTAACCATGCAGGTACTGAGTGAAGAAGGATTAAAAAATCTGGGTCCCACAGTGGAAAAACTCGCAGAATTGGAAGAGCTTCAGGCACATAAAAATGCTGTAAGTATCCGGTTAAAAGACATACAATAAGTAAACCTAATTAGTGTCGTTTTGAGTGAAAGCGAAGAGGTTTTGCAAGAAAATTAATGATAAATATTTCGAGCAAAGATCCTTCGCATGTATGCTTAGGATGACTTTTTAAGTATATGAGCAAACAAATAAATATTGACGCCTTAGTACGGGAAAACATCCGAAACCTGAAGCCTTATCGAAGTGCACGGGATGATTTTGACCGGGGAATTTTGCTGGATGCAAACGAAAACAGTATGGGAGCTCCTTTTGAGGACGATTTGGAGCTAAACCGTTACCCGATGCCGTACCAGGAGGAGTTGCGGGAAAAAATAGCAGCCTTCCGAGATGTTCATAAAGAGAATGTATTTGTTGGAGTAGGCAGCGATGAAGCCATTGATTTGTTGTTCCGGGTGTTTTGTATCCCCGGAAAAGACAGGGTGATTGTAAACCCGCCAACGTACGGAATGTATAAAGTATCGGCAAACATCAATGACGTTCAGGTAGATGAAGTGCTGCTGACCGAGGGATTTCAGCTTCAGCCGGAAAATATTCTGGATGCGGTTCAGCCCGAAACAAAAATCATATTTATTTGTTCGCCCAACAACCCAACGGCAAACAGCATGAATATTTCGGATGTGGTGAGGGTGCTGGAAGGTTTTAACGGAATTGTGGTGGTAGATGAAGCCTATATCGACTTCAGCAGGCAGGGGAGTCTGGCCAATAACCTGAATGATTTTCCAAATCTCGTAGTGTTGCAAACCATGTCTAAATCGTTTGGCCTGGCGGGAATCAGGCTCGGAATTGCACTGGCCAACCCGGAGGTAATATCATACATGATGAAGGTGAAGGCTCCCTATAACGTGAATAAGCTGACCTCAAAAAAAGCAATACAGGCCTTTTCCAACCTGGGGAATATCACTACAAATATTAAGTCCATTTTGAAAGAAAGGGAGCGGGTCATCAACAAGCTGATTAAGTATGAGGCCGTTGACTATGTGTACCCGACCGATGCGAACTTCATTCTCTTTAAGATTAAAAATGCCATGGATGTGTATAAAAAAATGGCTGAAGAAGGGGTTATCATTCGATACCGGGGAAATGAACCTCATTGCGAAGACTGTCTGAGGCTGACCATTGGAACTCAGGCAGAAAACGACCGGTTTTTCGAAGCCTTAGATAAGATTAAATAGAAGCCGGATGATACCGGCATTCGGATTATTATAGATTCAGATTAAAAATTGGACCCATGTTAATAGCTATCACAAAAAATGCACTTTCCGATCCTGATGAGAAGTTCAGTTTCAGGAAGAATTCTCTTATCTCATTAAAAAAGATCTGCGAGTCCGGCCATACTTTATTGATAGAGGATGCAGAGATTGTTGAAGAACAGGCTTTATTGTTGGATCAGGAGCACATCTCCTATGAAAAAGAAGGAGAAGCTGATTTAGTGATTTCCGGTTCTGAACAGCAGCTGCAACTGCTTAAAGAAGAGAACGAGCTGCTGTCCTCTGAAAACTGGGAAGCTGTGGTGAGGTTCATTACCCGGGAAGCCCGAAAGGCATCTCTTGAGCGAAAGACCAATGAAACGGATATCAGCATCAATATAAACCTGGACGGAACCGGAAAGGCCGATATATCCACCGGATTGAACTTTTTTGATCACATGCTGGATCAAATTGCACGCCATGGTTTAATTGACCTTAAGCTGACTTGTAAAGGGGATCTGGAAGTGGACGAACATCATACCATCGAAGATGTGGCCATCGCATTGGGTGAAGTGATCACCAAAGCCCTTGGAAATAAGAAGGGTATTGAGCGATATGGCTTTGTTCTGCCGATGGATGAAGCACAGGCTACAGTGGCGGTAGACCTGTCCGGACGTCCGTTTTTAGTGTTTGAAGGCGACTTCAAGAGAGAGTATGTAGGCGATATGCCTACCGAGATGATAAAACATTTTTTTTATAGCCTGGCAATGAACTTGAAGGCAACGATTCATGTTAGCTTTTCAGGTGAAAATGATCACCACAAAATTGAAGCATGCTTTAAGGGTTTAGCCCGGGCTTTAAAGATGGCTATAGAACAGAACGGGCGCATCAAAAATCTGATCCCAAGTTCGAAAGGGACGTTGTAGATTATTTATGATAGGAATCATCAAGTATAAGGCCGGAAACACTGCCTCTGTCGCAAATGCACTCGACAGACTGGGCGCACAATTTTTCTTTGCAGAAACCCCTGAAGAACTGGAACAGGCAAAAGCAGTGATATTTCCCGGTGTTGGACACGCCAGTGCAGCTATGAAATCGCTCGAAGAAAAGGGAGTGGATCAATGGCTGAAACTTACAGATAAACCGGTTTTGGGGATTTGTGTGGGAATGCAGCTATTATTTGAGTCCTCCACGGAAGGTGATACGGTTGGCCTCGGGATTATCCCCGGCTCCCTAAAGAAGTTTAACGAGACTCAGGCAAAAGTGCCACACATGGGGTGGAATAAACTTCATGATCCCCAAAAGCATGCTATTCTCAAAAATCTGATTGATAAGCACTATCTCTACTTTGTGCACAGTTATTACGCACCGGTAGGTGAATATACCCTGGCAACCTGTAACTATATTAATGATTTTTCCGCCATCGTTGCCAAAGACAACTTCGTTGGGGTACAATTTCACCCTGAAAAATCAGGCAGCGTGGGATCCATGATTTTGCAAAACTTTCTCGACATGGTGTACTCCCCTGAAAAAGTGAAGATTTAAGCTGCATATTAAGTCGGGTATAAACAGTTTTCTCTTCATCACATCTTAACCTCTGGTGTGTAATTTGTTTTGTTCCATCATTTGCTTAAATAGGGGCAAAATCAGGAGGTTTATGATGCTTAAGTCACTATCACTGTTTTTATTAGCCGCATTTGTTTTATGTGAATGTTTGCCGGCACAGGACGCTACACAAATTATTGAACAAGCTAACGAAAGGATGCAGGGTGAAAGCTCAAAAGCTGAGATGACCATGCAGATTGTCCGTCCGAATTGGGAGCGAAGTGTTTCCTTTAAGAGCTGGAGCAAAGGAGAAGATTTCAGCCTTATTTTGATTACAGCGCCTGCAAGAGACGAGGGTACAGCTTTTCTAATGAGAGAGAATGAAATCTGGAATTGGCTGCCGGATGTAAACCGAACTATTAAAATGCCCCCGTCTATGATGAGTCAGTCCTGGATGGGTTCAGACTTTTCAAACAACGATTTGGTGAGGGAATCTTCGATCGTTACCGATTATACCCACAAGCTTTTGCAGGATACCACTATAAACGGGTACGATTGTTACAGAATTGAAATGATACCGAAACCGGAAGCGCCCATTGTATGGGCAAAGGTTCATACCTTTATTTCTAAAGATGAATATTTGCAGTTGCGATCTGAGTTTTATGATGAAGATGATTTTTTAGTAAGAATCATGAAGGGTTCAGAAGTGAAAGAGATAGGAGGAAGATTAATCCCCACTAAATTGGAAATGATACCGCTGGAAGATGAGGGTAACAAAACCATCGTTACCTACCAAAACCTGGAGTTCAATATCGATATCTCAAAACAATTTTTCAGCATACAGAATATGAAACGTCTTGAATAGAACACTGTTGACACAGATTGAGCAGATAATCACGGATTGTTTTAATCCGTGAAAATTCGCAGCATCCGTTAAATCTGTGTTCTAATAAAATATGATATGCTAAATCTCAGATTAGCTTGGAGAAATATCTGGCGGAATCGTCGGCGCACGTTTATCACGATTCTGTCTATTGTGGTGGCAGTGATGTTATCAGCCGTGATGAGGGCCATGCAGGAAGGTCAGTACGATGACATGATAGAGAATACCGTTGGCACCTTTACCGGCTACATACAAATTCATCAGGCTAGATATTGGGAAGACCAGACTCTTGATAACACCCTGGTTTTTTCCGACTCCCTAATTAGTAAGCTGAACAACAATGATGAGGTTGCCCATGTTGTGCCCCGGCTTCAGTCTTTTGCACTGGCTGCGGGAGAGAGCCAAAGTCGGCCGGCATTGATTTTAGGGGTTGACGTCAGCAAAGAGCAGCACCTCAGCAATGCCCGTGAAAGATTACAAGCCGGCGCATACTTTGACTCAAATGATGAGAAGTCGGTATTGGTAGGAAATGAGATGATGCAACGTCTTGGCGTACAACCGGGGGATAGCCTGGTTCTAATTGGTCAGGGTTTTCGGGGGCAAAGTGCAACAGGGCTATACGAGATCAAAGGCTCAGTCCGGTTCCCAAGTTCTGAAATGAATAAGAACATGGTGATGCTTCCTTTGGAGACGGCTCAGAACCTCTTTGCTTCCCATAACCGTGTTACAGCTATCGCTTTAATGCTTGATGACGCACATCAGGTAGAAGAAGTTGTAACTAATCTGAAGAAGGAACTTTCAGCCGGCGATTATGAAATAATGGGATGGCAGGAATTAATGCCGGAACTGATGCAGAGCATTGAAGCAGACCGTGGCAGCGGACTGATTATGATATTCATTCTCTATATGGTAGTAGGCTTTGGTATCCTGGGTACCGTACTCATGATGATAAGTGAGCGAACATACGAATTAGGTGTGATGCTGGCCGTGGGAACCCCCAGGGTTACCATCCTGTCTATTCTTGCTATCGAGATGTTGGTCATCACCTTTATCGGGGTGGGAGTCGGGGTTTTAATTTCTATTCCCATCTCATGGTATTTCAATATCAATCCTATTCAACTGCCGGAAAGTATGACCGAAGTGATGGAAGGGTATGGTATGGAACCGGTTATACAGTTTGCTACAGATCCATCCATTTTCTACTCACAAGCTGTAATAGTGTTTATCATCACCCTGATTTTTACCATAATCCCGCTGATAAGGGCGAGCAGGTTGAATCCTGTAAAAGCATTGAGGTCCTAATATGTTGATGAAGATCATTAAGCTCGGATGGAAAAATATTTGGCGCAACCCCATGAGAAGCAGCGTGGTTATAGTAGCTGTGTTGTTGGGAACCTGGGCGGGTATTTTCTCGGCCGGTTTTTTAAATGGTATGGTGCAGGATTCTCTGAGTAATCAGATCGAACTTTCGGTCGGGCATATTCAGATTATGCATCCCCGGTTTGATGACCTCTACAATCCTAAGTACCAGGTGGATAAAGCGGATGAGGTAAAAGAAACCCTGCAGAATGAACCGTATGTAACAGATATTTCTGTCAAAAGTTTGGTAACCGGACTGGCCCAAAGTACACGAAACAGTTACGGGGTTACCGTGAATGGAGTGAGCCCGGCAACAGATACTTTGCTCGCTATCAAGCAATACATGACAGAGGGTACATTTCTTACCTCAGACCGCCGAAACCCAATTGTGATTGGGCGTAAACTTGCCGAGCGGCTGGATATTGGTATGCGCTCCCGGATGGTGCTGAGTTTTCAGGATATCAATGGAGAAATAACCGGAGGGGCATTTCGGGTGGCGGGGATTTTTGATTCCTTCAGCAATCAATATGACGAGAGCACAGTATTTGTACTTAAGGATGATTTGAACCGGTTAATAGGAAGCGGGCAAGCTGTTCATAACATCCGGGTAGATACAGATGACCTATCGCGTGCCGATGAATATGCCCGGCAATTACGCGAACAGTTTCCGGAGTTGAAAATCAAAACCTGGAGAGATATTGCTCCTGACCTTCGCTACATCTTTGATATGATGGATATCTCTTTATACATGGTGATGGTGCTTATAACAATTGGCTTGGTGTTCAGCATCATAAATACCATGCTGATGGCTGTACTTGAGCGAACAAGAGAACTTGGGATGTTGCGCGCAATTGGGATGAATAAAAGCAGGACGTTTAGCATGATCATGTTCGAAACTTTTTTCCTGACGATGGCAGGGACACCTTTAGGCCTTCTGTTCAGCTGGCTTACCATCTCATATTTCTCACATTCCGGTATTGATTTAAGCGCTTTTTCAGAAGGATTAAGCGAGTATGGTTTTAGTACAATAATCTATCCTGAGCTGTCCGCTGCCTATTATTTAAATATAACTCTACTGATTGCCGTTGCGGCACTTTTGTCAGCGATCTACCCCGCTGTTCGAACGCTTAAGCTAAACCCGGTTCAGGCCATTAGAAAATTCAATTAATAAAGCTATGTCTGTCATAACCACCGAAAACCTTACGAAAGTGTACAACCCGGATAAAGTACCGGTTCATGCACTGAATGGAGTAGATTTAACAATTGAGAAGGGGGAGTTTACTGCTATCGTAGGGCCGTCCGGTTCAGGAAAAACGACTTTGCTGAATATAATTGGCGGACTTGATGAACCAACAGAAGGCAAAACGTTTATTAAAGATACCGATTTAACCACCCTGTCAGACAGCGAGCTCATCAAATTCAGGCTCAATCATATTGGGTTTGTGTTTCAGGCTTACAACCTGATCCCGGTGTTGACAGCGATTGAAAATGTATCTTTTGTGATGCAAATGCAGGGACGGCCATCCGCTGAATGTCGCGAGAAAAGCCTGGCATTGTTAAAAGAAGTTGGACTTGAAGATAAAATTCACAAACGACCTTCCGAGCTTTCGGGTGGGCAACAACAAAGAGTTGCAGTGGCAAGAGCATTGGCATCCAAGCCGGACTTTGTCCTCGCTGATGAGCCCACCGCCAACCTGGATTCCGTTTCTACGGCCGAATTACTGGATATGATGCTGGATCTGAATAAGCGCGAGGATATGACCTTTGTATTTTCCACTCACGACCAGCGCGTGATTGACCGGGCTCGAAGAGTGGTTACCCTGGTAGATGGGAAAATTGATTCTGATGAGAAAAGAGGATGAATGTTGAATACTGAAAAAGGAACATTGAATATCGGAGCGCTATTTTTTCGAGCCAGCGTTCTTTTTGTGTTTATCACGGTTTTCCTTTTTCCTGATAAATCTAATGCACAGCTGAAGGAAATCGTAGATATCAGTGGATATGTGAAGGAGTTGGGACAGGTTTCCGCGAGTAATGATTTTTCTGAGCTTCGCTACGATAATATTCTTCATAACAGATTTGAAACCGAGTGGACCTTTACAGAAAACCTGGAGTTTAATGCCGACCTTCGAACACGATTACTCAATGGATATACCGTTCAGAATGCGGTTGGTTTGGCAAGCTTTTTAGAAAAAGATCCTAATCTCATAGATATGTCCTGGGTTTGGGTCGATACAGATCAGGCATTGATTCATTCACAGATAGATCGGTTTCACATCAGCTATTATAATGGAGACTTTGAGCTATATGCCGGCCGTCAAAGGATAAACTGGGGGAAAACCCTGGCATGGAACCCCAACGATCTTTTTAACAATTATGCATTTTTGGATTTTGACTATGAAGAACGTCCCGGCGTGGATGCCATTTCAGCCATATATAATTTAGATTTTGCTTCCAGTATAGAAGCCGGTGTTAAGCTGGCTGACTCATTTGATGAGATGGTAATCGCAGGCATGTATCGGGTTAATTATAAAACCTATGATTTACAGCTTATAGCCGGGCATTACCAGGACAAAGCAGCGCTGGGAATTGGCTGGGCCGGTTATATCAAAGATGCAGGGTTTAAAGGGGAGGCCTCCTATTTTCATCCCGAAGATGAATTCTTTAACAATACGGGATCATTTTCTGCCACGCTCGGGTTCGATTATATGTTTGAAACCTCTATTTATGCACAGGCAGAGGTTTTATACAATGGTGGGTATCAAAACCGGAATGCAAGTCTGTCCACACTCACTCAACCCCCAAGTGCTGACAACCTATTTATTTCAAGAACCGGCTACCTCATCAATGGTTCGTATCCGGCCAGTCCCCTGCTCAATATCAATCTTGGAATTATGGGCAGCTTTACTCAGAAACTATTCATTCTTTTCCCACAGGTGAGTTATTCCCTGGATGAAAACCTCGACCTTTTACTGGTTTCTCAGCTGCTGAAAGGAGAAGCTTTTTCCAACTCTGTGGAGACACCAAACGTATTTTTCATAAGGCTGAAATGGTCATATTAGTATCCCCTCTAGGGCGAGAGGGCTAACAATCAAGTAATTAGCCCCGGCTAAAAATATAATTATCTTACTTAAATATTTCTTGCAATTCAGGACTGTCAATGCCTATTTTTAGCCTAAGCTAAAAAATTAAATAGTTCTGAATAACAAATGAAAAAAGTGACGCTGGTTTTAGCCGTCTATTTCTGTTTTAATGGAATCCTTTTTGCGCAATCCGGCAGTGGAACAATCACCGGAAAAGTTACATCGGAGGGAGAGCCTGTGGTTGGGGCAAATGTTGGCATCCCGGAAATACAGAAAGGAAGTCCCACTGATGTAGATGGGACATTTGAAATAAAAAATATACCAGCAGGAGAATACAAGCTTCAAATCACTGCTGTTGGTTTTGATAAGGTAATTAAGAAAATAAGTGTGATATCCGGCGGGACTACGACTGTTGATATCAGGATGAAAGAATCACTTTTAGAGCTGGATCAAATGGTGGTTACCGGTACTATGAGGCAGACGTATGTAAAGGAATCGCCGGTGAAGGTGAATGTGGTGAAAGCGGCCCAGCTTCAGCAGGGGAGAACCAGTTCCAATATCATGGATCTGATCAGCAGTGTAAACGGACTTTCAACCCAGCTTAACTGTGGTGTTTGCGGAACCAACGCTATTCGGATTAACGGAGTGGAAGGACCAAATACAGCCGTATTAATTGACGGCATGCCCATTATGGGTGCTTTGGCTTCGGTGTATGGGTTGAATGGAATCAGCCCGTCTATCATCGATCAGGTGGAAGTGATCAAAGGCCCCCAATCAACTTTATATGGAACACAGGCACTGGGCGGAGTGGTGAATATCATCACCAAAAACCCGGCCATTACACCCACTTTTTCAGCGGATGTGTATGCCAAAAGTACCGAAGAGGGAAATATAAATGTTGCCTACTCTCCCAAGGTTGGTCGGTTTGAAGGCTTTGTAAGTGGAAATATTTTGCATCTCGAAAATTACTTTGATGAAAACGGCGATAACTTCAACGACCTGGTTAAACAATCGCGGGTATCGCTATTTGGAAAAGGAACACTGCTTGGGGAGAATATGGAGCAGCGTTTGAATGTTGCAACGAAGTACTACACCGAGAACCGAACGGGAGGATTAGAAGCGTTCAGCGATGACCTTCGTGGCTCCGATCAGATTTATGGGGAGTCTATTTATACCAACCGGTTTGAGTTTATGACGGAATACCGGCCGGCCGGCTTGAATGAACAACTCAGGATCAGCGGTGCCGTCACGCATCATGATCAGGATAGTTATTATGGAACCGATTGGTACGATGCGCAGCAGGGCATTGCATTTGGTCAGGCTACCTGGGATCAACCCATTGGCGACAACTTCCAGCTGCTGGCAGGAACCACGATCCGCTACGAAACCTATAACGACAACACCCCGGCTACTTCATCCGGAGCCGACAAAAGATGGATTCCCGGAGTATTCTCACAGGGAGAACTAAAAGCCGGTGATTTTAGCTTTCTGGGCGGTATCCGGGTTGATCATCACTCCGAGCATGGGTTTGTAACTGCGCCCCGTTTATCCTCTAAATTCAGCCCATCAGAACTGACGACATTCAGAATCAGTGCCGGAACCGGATTTCGGGTGGTGAATGTATTTACGGAAGACCATGCTGCCTTGACCGGTTCCCGGGAAGTGGTTTTTAATGAGGATCTGGAGCCGGAGGAATCTAAAAGCATAACGGGGAGCCTCGAGCAAATCATCCCATTTGGTACAAACCCAATGACGGTAAGTCTGGACGGATTTTATACGCGTTTCTCCAATAAAATTATCCCGGATTACGATCAGGACCCGAACCTGATTGTGTACGAAAACCTGGATGGGTTCTCGGTAACACAAGGCTTCTCGGTTGGGCTGGAGCAGAATTTTACGGCTCTGCCTGTTACCTACAATGCCAGTATCACCATTATGGATGTGTACACGGAAGAGAACGGTCAACGACAGGCTCTGGCCTATGCTCCGGAATATACCGGCGTGTTTGGAGCCACCTACAAGTTTCGGTCGCTGGATCTTTCCCTTGGTTATAACGGGAACCTGGTGGGTCCAAAACGCATGCCGGCTAACTATGCTGAAGATTTTGGAAGGTCTTCCAGGTCACCGGCTTACTCCACGCACGACTTAAAGATTACCAAAGAATTCACCAACGTGAACAGTGAAAAGGGAATCGGTTTTGAGGCGTACCTGTCTGCGGAAAATATTTTCAACTACACGCAGGGCAGTCCGTTAGTGGGAGCCGGCAATCCCTTCGGTCCGGAGTTTGATACGATTTATACCTGGGGGCCTATCATCGGCCGTACCTTTTCAATTGGTGCAAGATTAAACCTGAGGTAGAGATGAAATTCAGACACCTGTTTTACCTGTCGTTTATTTTCACCCTGATTGGGGTAGGTATTCCAAATTATGTTCATGGTCAGTCAACAGAACTGAAATGGCATTCCTTTGAACAAGCTCTGAAGCTGGCGGAAGAAGAGGGCAAACCCATCATGGTAGATGTTTGGGCACCGTGGTGTGGCTGGTGTAAGAAAATGAAGAAGGAAGTGTACCCGGAGCTTAGCGCAGCACTCAGCAAAGATTTTGTACTTACCCGACTAAACCGGGACGATAATGAGGATAAAAAAACCTATCAGCAATACAGAATCACTCCTTTACGATTAGCCCAGAAGTTCGGCGTACAAAATGTACCGGCTATTGTTTTCTTATCCTCCGATGGGGAATACCTGTTTCATATTTCGGGTTTTGTGGAAGCGGATGAACTGAAAGAGATTTTGGGGTATGTTGCTGTGGAGAGGGCGGAAAGGCTTTGAGATAAGGTCTTGTTAGCAGCTGCTATATGTTGGAAAGTGAAATTTCCTGTACTGATTTATCGATAAGTACTCTACTTGTAGGCTACAGATCGCAGATTTTGGTTATCCAGTTTCCCCTTAAGTTTCAACGACCGTAGATTTAGCTTGGTTTTTTTTAGTCTTATTGAGAGAAGACAAATACAGATATACTTTTTCCAATTCCGTGTCAGAGAGTCGATCTATTTCTTTTTTTACTTTCTCTTTTGTGATCATCTCAGACGGGTTTGTTAACAACAACAATTTAATTAACGCCAAGGAATTTTCATAAGTATAGCCACAGTTGGGTTAAGGCGGCTAATAACCCGGCGTTTAAACGGTGCGTAGCTAATGAAGATGCTCAGCTGTAGAGCATCAGAGAGAGATCAAGCCGGTTTTTCTTTACGAGCCAGCATATCCATGAATTTTGTAAATCGCCTCTGTCTGGTTTCGGGCTTCTTCGCTGATGTCAATCCGTAGGCGATGTGATAACGACTTGATTTGTTGAGTGTTTCAAAGAACTGTTTTGCTTTCGGCTTGCCATGGAGTGCTTCCAGGAAATCTGCCGGCACTTCCAATTCGCTTGCCACATAGGCCTTCTCCCACCGGCCATCCGATTTGGCGGCACGAACTTGGTTAAGCCCCGATTCCATCATGCGGCCTTCGCTTATCAAACGCTCGGCAAGTTCTCGGTTCCTTTTTGACCAGTTGCTTCGGGCTTTCCTGGGAGTAATCCGTTGAAGATAAGCCTGGTCATCCAATGACTTCCTGATACCGTCAATCCAGCCCCAGCAAAGCACCTCAATCACGACATCATTCCAGGTCACGCTCGGAATCCCGGTCTTCTTCTTGAATATTTTCACCCAAAGCTCATTCTCCGTGTTGTGATTCAGTTTTAGCCAATGGCCGAGATCTTTCGACGATGCAAAGGGCAAGATTTTTGTTGGATCGGGTTCCGGCATAAAATTAGATTCTTTTCGACATAACGGTCTGGTGTTTGAGCAGCACTAGGATTAAGATTCAATAAAGGGCTAAAACGTTCAGAACAGGTAGATAGTTTGAGGCAGAGCCTCCGGTTGGCATTACGGAGCAGAGCACCGTAACGAGCATAAGTTTTAAAATTATCCTCCCAACTACCTCTATCATTGTTTCCTTCCAATGATTCCCAGTTATTCTCTAGTGCAGATAGGTATATTTTTCTAAAATCATCTAAGTCAAAGTTTTGTAAAAGAGAAATATTGAAATTCAATTTTCTATTAAATACTTATGGTTAATATTGTATTTACACCTAACGAGCCTGCGTTTAAACGGTGAGTCGAGTTGCTAAAATTAATGCTCTGAACCCTAAACGAGTCCACTTGTTAGCCATACTTTAAGTATTAATCATCAGGCAATTTAAAATCCCAACAAATTAAACCACTTGCTAAAATTGTCGAATTTCTAGACTCAAATAGTTGCGTTCCAGGTTCTAGCCTGATTTGTCCAAACGTGTTTCTGAATAAATATAATAAACCACATAATAGACCAGCGGAAGATTGAAGTGCATTCCCTAAAGTAGCTTCATGATAAAATTTGTTTCTCTCGTGCTTTACATTGTTATAACTCGTCCACCAACTGGGATTAGAATCATTTTCCCAACTTGCCCATGGTTTTAGCTTTATTCCATATCTAGTCAAATTGATTTCCATTGTAGGAAACTTTGGGTACTCATTGATGATTATTTCTCTATAGTCATTAATGTTACCAGCTTTTTTATTTGGAGAGATTTTATTACAAATCAATTTAGCTATTACGTCAAATTCCGATGCACTTGAAAGAATTATTTTAGCAAATTCAATTGAGTAGGTGGGGTAATTATCAGTCGAAAAATCTACAAATCGACTAGTTTTAACTAAATCATCTTCAATAGCTAAAAAGTATTCCCAATAATGTTGATGATTTATGATATCAGTCATGTGGCTAACATAATATTATACGAACAGGGTTTTGTTAGGTCGAACAGAGCCAACATACTTTTATCCACTCTATTCGGATTCACTATTCGCATAAAGTGATTTCTGGGATGTACTCCGAACCATTGTTCGTCTAAGGTGTTCGCATTCCATCCCCTTATTAATGCCTAAGATAACACCTTATCTTAATTTTGCAAGACGGGATGGATACCCTCTTTGAACAATAATTGTCAAGCGGGAACGAACTAGCCCGTCATTCGAGAGGAGCTCACTTGTTTAAGCAGGGCATAGTTTTTTGCGACGAAGCCTGCCTACCGGCAAAGGCAGGCGATCTCCCTAATTACACTTAATAATGTAAATCGGGAGATTGCCCCCGACAATGTTGTACGGGACAGGCACGGTATTTGCTGCACTTCGGTCGCGCAATACCTCGCAATGACATGCTATAATTGAACAGATGTTACTTAATCAGCGTCATCTTCTTGGTAAGCACCTGATCTTCTGTACGGAGTTGGTAAATGTACATCCCGGATGGAACGGCACTCCCTGATGAACTCAACGCATTCCAGCTTACGGTTTTTTGTCCGGCCGATTGGCGCTCATTCACCAAAGTGGCTACCTCAGCCCCCAGCATGTTGTAGATTTTGAGGGAAACCTGAGCCGGCTTATCCAGAGCATATGAGATCGTGGTGACCGGGTTAAACGGATTCGGGTAATTTTGAGCTAAGCTGATTCGCTCCGGAGACTGATCGGTTGGCCCGGCAGAGGTAATGGTTTTAGACAATTCTTCCTCAATTACAGCGATTACCTGGTCGGTATCCGTGTCAACAAATCCGGTCCCCTTATAGGCAATTTCTCCCTCTTTAGAGATCACAACTGACCGGTCGTAGGAGGAGGTATTTCCGTAGTAATCTTCCAGGCTTTGGCGGGCATTCAGCAGTAAAGTATAAGTGATTCCGGTTTCCGATTTAAAGCTTTGGTTTGCCGATCGGGATAAGTTCCAGGTATCCAGCCCCAGGGCAACAAAGCCGGTGTCTTCCATGTGGGGTTGATAGATGTCGTTCTCCGTGATGGGGCCATTATCGAGGCAGTGCGGGCAACCGGCTCCATAAAAAAAGATATAGACCACTTTGCCTTCAAAATCAGCAAGGGAGATTTCGTCCCCATCCAGGGAAGTGTAAGTGAAGCCGGGGGCCGGATCACCAGTATTTACCTGAGCGAGAGCAGGAGGTGAAAAAAGAACGATAAGCAAGAGCAGTAAAAATGGCTTCATGGTATTTCCTGTTTAAAACCGTGTGGTGAATCTTAATTCAACTCCTTCAAAATCCAGGATCTCATAACAGATGCCGGATGTGCAGGCAGGTCCTCCGCGTCGTTTGCCCGCGAAAACATCTAACGTGTGAGACTGGTTGATCTTGTATCGCACATTTCCGCCCAGCCAGGTACGCGTTTCGTCTTCAATATCAAAGGTGTTGGGATTGTCGGTAAGCAATAAGTCATCGGTGGCTTCGAATATAAGACTGACGGTTAAATCGGGTATTGTGCTGTACGCGATGGAGGCGTAATAATTCTCAACGTTTTGGGAGAAGGCGGTTTTGTAATAGGTCTGGAACTGAACATCCAAAGCAAAGCTCCATTCATAGTTGAAGCTTTTTTCCGAAATCAACCCTGCCGAAATGCGATTTTCTTCTCCCTTGCGCTCATCGGTTGCATAGTCCACAAAGGCTTTGAAAGACAGGAAGTCGCTTGCCTGGTAATATCCTTCCAAAAAATACTCCCGGTAATAGTTGGTTCGGGCAATCTCATTCTTAGCAGTAGTGATATTTGCCGTAACCGAATGGCCGTCTTCAAAGTTGTAGAAGCCCTCCACTTGAAAACCGGATTCATTGGCGGTGCTCAACACATGCGTACTTCGGTTCAGCACCGGGTAGGTATGTTCCTTAATGAGCGAGGGGGGATCGTTGTATCCCGAACCCAGCCGAAATTGATTGTAGTTTTTGTATTCGGCACTGAGCCCAAACGATCCATAGAAATAATTCAGCCCGGAATAAAGAGCGTAGGAATCCTCCTCCTTAAATTGAAAAAGGGCGATATCGGTATCAAAAGCATATTCCCCGTAAACCTGCAGATTGAAAGGGAGGTTGTAGTTGTACATTAATGAGGCCAGTTCGCGGTAATCGTCACGCCCGTCGGAACGGCTTCTCATGAAAGCTCCGCCAATACTGAGGTCTTCGGTGAGATAAAAGTCAGACTCTATAGCTTCAATTAAATCGGGGCGCCGGGCACTGTCCGGTTTAAAGTTGGGTGGAAGAGGATTGAAAAGAGGACGGGCACGGATTACGGAGGCTTCAATCCAATCATTCTTGTAGCTGATGTCAACGCCTTCCTGATCCCGGTTGAAGGCATATCGCGTACGATAAAAAGAGTCTTCATACACGGATCCGGGGATGTCATAACTGCGAAGTAACAGTCCGCGACCGATGGTTTTATAGAAATTCCCGATTCTCACTTTAAAATGGTCGTCATCGTACTGCAGTCGCTTTTGCGTCAGAAGAAAGTAGTTGCGGTCATTAAAGGGGGTGAGAAAATGTTCAAACCGTCCGTAGGCACTGATTTTTCCCTGATCATAAAAGAGATTGAGCTGATCGTACGATGTTGTCAGGTCCGTATTCTCTTCATAAGGCAGATTTCCATATTGAAACTCGAAGGTATTGGTGCCATAAAGTTGGGCAAAAGCGGACGAACTGTAAAGGAGTCCGATTACCGATGATATGACTAGCAGCCGCAGCATCACTCGTTTAGTAGTTTTTTGATTTCAGCTTCTATCATCTTCTCTTCACCGGGGGTGTATCCTTCATGAAAATACACGACTTCATCCTCGCTGTTTACGATAAGCAGGGTGGGTACAGCCTGAACCCGAAGGCGTGCCATCACATTGTTGTCGGTATCCAGTAATACCGGATAGTCTATGCCGAGGGATTTGGCAAAAGGTTTAACTTTGGAAAGGTTTCGGGGGCCGTCAACACTGATGCCCACAAATTGTACGCCCTGTGATTCAAACTCATCATACATGTCCACAAACTTGGGGATGGATTTGATACAAGGCTTGCACCACGTAGCCCAAAAGTCGATTACGGTCAGCTCTTCTCCCTTCACATCTTCGTAGGAAGTGGTGCGGTTTTCCAGGTTTTTTAGCTTGAAGTTATGGACTTTAGGTCCGCTGAAAACGGCAGAGCTTACAATCAGTAAAAGCGATAAGAGAAGTTTCATGGCTGTCGGTTTAGCAGGTTAGACAACCATGAAACGGAATTTCTTACTTAATTGCTGTCTTCCCGTGAAGGAGACCGGCGGTTGTCATTCGAAATGGTGTCACATAGTTCAAGCGTCCGCTTGGACGACGTAGCTTTAGAAAAACAGGCGTTCATAACCAATTTATTGTTCATTTTTGCTTGAACTTCTTAACGCACTTTTCTCTAAGGCCGGTTTTTGACCTCTTTTGTTTTCTCCTTAATAAGGAGAAAGACGTGATTATACATTCAAAGCTGAGATTATAAAACGGAGTATTAATTCAGCACGAATAAGTCTCCTCCTTGAGAAGGAGGAGATATAGAGGAGAGCGAAAGCGAGATTTTAAAAGGATTTTATATTTCTCAGATGATCTATTCTTCTGTCTCTTTACGGGAAGGAGGCCGGCGGTTGTCATTCGAAATAGTATCAATCAGCTTGTTATAGGGATCGATACCAGCCGAGGAGGGTTCCTCATCTACCGTGATGGTCAGCTCATTCAGAATCTCGGTGAATTTATGCTTTTTGAAATAAAGCACTGTTTCATTACCGAGCGAATCGGTACCGAAAACTCCTACGTCCACCCAATCCTGGAGCGGAAGTGACTTGACCGGAAGCCGGCGATCTTCAATTTCGATGGCCAGGCTGTCTCCGGCTTCATCCTGATAAATACGCTTACCGGTTTCACCCGTTCGGTATTTGGAAACCTGAAGCGTCAGGTTTACCTCATAGGTGCCGCTGTCCCGTTCGGTGTAGGTGGCATCCTCTACCCGGTTGTCATACAGCGTGATGGTTTCAAACATATCTTTGATGAGGTACTGAAGCGAATCAGGCGTGGCGGCTTTCAAGTACTCAAGTAATTCCAATGAGGTGGTGTATGGCGGCTCCTGAAAAGCAACCTCGTCAATGTAATCGCTGAGCGCCGCATTCAGATTTTCTTCGCCGATATAATCACTGAGGGCATAGAATACCAACGATCCTTTGTTGTAGTGGATATACTGCTGGTTTTCATTATAGATCAGCGGCAGTTCTTTTTTGGACTCCAGCGTACGGCCGGTAAGGTAGCTGTCCAGGGCGTCTTTCAGGAAAACCCGCATCTGATTTTCACCATGTTCCTTTTCCAGCACTTTAAGCGAGCTGTATTCCGACAAACTTTCCGAAAGCATGGTAGCTCCCTGAACATTGGCCCCAATTACCTGGTGTGCCCACCACTGATGTGCCACTTCATGAGCCGTTATACTGAACGGATAATTCACGCCTTCTTCGCTGGTGGTATCCACTTCGGCAATAAAACCGATGGCTTCGGAATAAGGAATGGTGTTGGCAAACGACTGGGCGAAACTTCCCCCGGTTCGAGGAAACTCAATTATCCGCACCTGCTGATGCTGATATGGGCTGTACTCAGAAGTATAGTAGTCCAGAGACTTCTTCATGCCGTTCATCATGTGGTCCAGGTTATAATCGTGGCCTTTGTGGTAGTAGATTTCGAGGGCAACATCATTCCAGGTATCTTTAACCACCTCAAACTCTGCGGAAATGAAGGAATAAAAATTGACCATGGTGCTGTCCATTTTGTAATGGAAATAGCGGCGGCCGTTTTCTTCCCATTCATCCTGAAGATATCCAGGTGCAATGGCAATTTGCTCAGGAGAAGTGCTGATGGTTGTTTCAAATTCAATCCAGTCAGCATCGCCGGAGATGTAGTTATTCATCAGGGCGGCACTGTCGGTGGGCGGTGCCATGCGTTCTTTGGGAGGAAGTCCATATCGTTCACGGGCATCCGTTCCGGACAACTCCATAGACTCCTGATAGCCCAATCTCGGGAAGATGGTATTGTTGATGAACGTACCATTATGGCGAACCGGTGAATTATTTCGCAGGATTTCATTCGGCTTGTTCGAAATGGCGAATGAAAAAAGCAGGGTATCACCGGGCATCAGGACATCTTCAAGCCGGTAGATGTCATAATTCATCGAGTCATCTTCCAATACCAATTCATAAGGCTTGTTAAAACTGAATGAACTGATGAAATTGTTATGGTCGATGTGGATGGAGTCGATGGCAACGTCGGTCTTATTCTTGAGGATGTACGTGCCGGCCGCTTTGAAGTCTCTGCTTTCGGGAACCAGGTCCAGGTTTATGGTCGACGAAACGATACGAGGCTGGGGAATGCCTTTAAACTTCCCGTAATTTTTTTCCCACTGTGCAGCCTGTTTTTCTCTTTCTTTGGATGAAAGCCGTTCGTATTTGATGTTATCCACGTAGTAAATCCAGCTGCCGATGGAGAGGAAGCCAACCAGTGAAAGTGTGAACGCTGCTTTAAGAGCAGGAGTGAATTCCCGTTTCGCATTTTGCAATCGCTCCTTAAGACTTCCCGGCAATCCGCGACGGAAGAGTATAATGGAAAGTACATAAAAAGCGATTCCCAGTAACAGCCAGTACGCTTTGTATACATAATATTCGGCAAGGGATGAACCGTAGCCATTCATATCGGAATACTGAGTGCCGGGCCCCTGGTTGTATTTGAAGATGTCTTGCTCGATACCAATAGAACCCAGGAATGAAATTCCGATGGAGATTAACAGCAAGAGGATAAACCCAATGTAGTAGTTCTTAAAAAAGGAATGGAACAGGGTGGCGAGCAGTCCCCAGATAACAACATGGACTAAGGAAATAGCATACAGATCAAACAGGTACAGCCCGATTTCGAAGTTGTAGTAGCCGTTGAAAAGCTGAACACCGATGCCGGCAATCATGATGATTGAAAGCAGAATAACCTGCATTTTGACCAGTGCTAGAAACTTGGAAAGCAGGATCGTCCAGTTGGGGGTTGGGGTAACATGTACCAGCTGATCGATGTTAGAAGTCCGGCTGCGGTGGATCAGCATTCCGGCATACAGGAACGTCAGAATATTAATGAAGAGGTTGAAAAAGGTGCCGGGAAGCTGCAGCATCTGCCAGGTGACCGGCAGGGTGTCGGTTCCGAAAATTTCAGCCCCGAGCAGAATCACGCTTAATGAGATCAGCAATCCCACCAGAGAAATAATAATGAACGCCCAGCCTTTTATGATGTATTTGAGGTCAATATCAGAAAGCGTCCACGCCAGCTTCAGGTTTTGGATCCATGAAAAATCAAAATCAACTTTTGGGAGAGAGACCGTGAGGATACTGCCGAAGTTTTTCTTGGTAACCCGTTCGCTTTTCTTGCTTCTAAACAGGCTGAATGAAAATGCTTCCTGGCTAAAACTGAAAGACCGGTAAACCAGTCCAAAAATAGCTATTCCCAAACCGGACCAAAGCAGCCGGTTGTATAAAATAACTTCACCCCAGGGCAGTGGGTTTTGGTTGCGTTCGTAAATAGTCCAGTACTCGGTGTAATAGGCGTTCGCCTGAAAGCCATACGGATCGAGCAGGGCTGCCAGCATTTTGTTATCAAGATCCTGGGTAAGGTTTCCCGCAAAAATCTGGATCAGGAAAAGCGCCAAAATGGTAATAAAGCCCACATTGATGTTGCGCGTAAAGGTGACAACAGCAAAAACAATGGCCCCGAAGAAAATCAGGTTGGGGATGATGTAGTAGATAAACGGCTGGGTATAATTGATCAGTTTAAAAGGCCCCAGCAGGTCGGGATTGGTTCCCGGGAAAATGCTTCCCAGGAATACACCAAAAGCAGCAGCAACCACTACCAGAGTGGCAATACAAATTCCCGCCAAAAATTTAGCCAACAGGTATTCCCATTTTGTAAACGGATAGGAATACAGTACAGAGTGCATTTCATGCTTATAGTCTTTATAAATGGTGCCGCCAATGATGGCCGGAAGCAGGAAGTACACAATGATGGCCATCTCATTCAGCAGCCCATTAATAGACGAAGCCGAGTTTACGATGGTGATGGAGTTGATACTGACGGTGATGCTTTCAAACAAACCCGCAGCCGTTGCCATGGTAAATAACGACAGCAAAAACAGGATGCCGGAATACACATAAAAAGAAGGCTTTCGCAGCCAGTACCGCAGTTCAAAAGTGAAGATGTTATAGAACATGATAAAAGATATTTAGGCTTAAGCGGCTACGACTTCTTTTTCTTCCCGGAGGGTGACGAAATACACGTCTTCCAGCTCGGGGCTTTTGGCTTCAAAACTATCATCAGGTTTTTGGTTGTCGTGAACCCGGATGTTCAGCGTGTTATCCTGGTTGAAGCTGGATGAAATCACATTAAACTTAGCCTCATGTTCTTCGAGAGCATCGCGCTCAATATTCTTGGTCCACATTTGTCCTTCAAGGGCAGAAACGGCTTGCTCCGGGGTGTGGTGGCTCAGAATCCTGCCGCCGTTCATGATCGACATATCGGTACAAAGTTCTTTCACATCATCAACAATATGGGTAGAGAAAATCACGATGTGATTGGTGCCGATTTCGCGAAGTACGTTCAGGAACCGGTGTCGTTCGGATGGATCGAGTCCGGCGGTAGGCTCATCCACAATAATGAGTTTGGGGTCGTTAAGAAGCAACTGGGCAATTCCGAATCGCTGTTTCATCCCTCCGGAGTAACCAGCCACGCTCTTGCGTCTCACTTCCAGCAGGTTGGTGACTTCAAGTGCGGTATTCACCATTTGCGTACGTTGGTTCTTGTCAGCAATCCCTTTTAACCGGGCAAAGTAATGAAGCAGGTCTTCGGCCGACATCTTTGGATACACTCCAAAAGATTGAGGTAAATACCCCAGTACTTCCCGAAGGCTGTTTTTGTCGTTAAGGATGTCGATGTCATCCAGGTAAGCGGTTCCGGTATCCGGTGCCTGAAGGGTGGCGATGGTTCGCATCAGGGTAGATTTGCCGGCGCCATTTGGCCCGAGCAGTCCAAACATCCCCGACTCAATTTCTATAGACACATCATCCAGTGCCTTAACCCCGTTTTTATATGTTTTTGAAATATTGGAAAGTGATAGCTTCATGTTTTGCCTGATTGAGTAAAAGTAACAGGTGAGAGTATAAGTAAATCAGGAAGGATTCTCCGAATAAATTTCGGTCAAAAATCAGGAAGCTTTTTCTTGCGGGATAATCAGGACGATAAATTTATCAAACCGGAACACTACCATATCACGGTTTATTCCAATCTGAAGGATTCTTTGATAGATCTCCTGTGCATCTTCGAGTGTACGGTCACTTTGTTCGATAGTATCCAGCTCTCCATCGGCGTCCATATCAAAGAAAAGTTCTTCATCGGCGGTGGTTAGGTTGGTAATCTCAAATTTGTTGTACAGCAAGTCGGTGTAAAAGCCGAAGGTTTGAAGGGTATATTCCAGATTTTCTTCGGTGTGGATGAAGATACGTTTGTCTTTGCGTGCTTTAAACTTTTGCTGCTCTATGGCCACCTGAATTCCAAACGTATAAATGGTATTGGCTTCTTCCAGAGAAATATCACCATACTGCACAAGGTCGATGATGCCGTCCTGGTTAGTGTCCATAGACCGGAGCACGGATTCGTCATTCTCATACTGAATCAGGTAATTGTATCCCTCACCCGAGGGAGCAGATATACTGATAATGTGGTAGGTGTTTTGGTCAAACTCGAAAGAAAAATCAGTGCGGGTCGGTAAATCTTTAGAGGATGAGCATCCCACAAATAAAAGCCCGGCTAAAAGAAGGAAAGAGAATTTTGCTTTGAATTTCATAACACCCTCGGACTGTTAGGGGATGCTAAATAGTAACTAATTGGGTGGTTGATTCAAAGTTAAAAAGCCCGATTTAGATTATAAATCGGGCTTTAAGATACCTATAAAGAGTGATTTTCTAATCTACCCAATCAGCAACAAAAACGTTGGTGGACCGGTCGCCGCCGTTATTTCGGTTGGATGAAAACACAATTTTTTCACCATCGGGGGAAAACATCGGGAAGGAGTCAAAAGCCCCGTCAAAGGTGACTTGTTCAAGTCCGGTTCCATCCACATTAATCATGAAAATATTGAATGGGAATCCACGCTGTGATTGATGATTGGAAGAGAACACAATTTTCTCGCCTGAAGGATGGAAATAGGGCGCCCAGTTGGCATTGCCCAGATCGGTAATCTGCCGAAGGCCGGTTCCGTCCACATTCACAATAAAAAGCTCCATGTTGGTCGGCTCAACGAGTCCATCTGCCAGCAGAGATTTGTATTTGGTAATCTCTTCCTCCGTTTCGGGACGGGAAGCCCGGAAAATCAGTTGGCTGCCATCGGGGGAGAAGAAGGCCCCTCCGTCATAACCCAGTTCATCCGTAATCTGGATTACATTTGAACCATCGGTATCCATTATGAATAACTCCAGATCACCGGTTCGGGTGGAAGTGAATACAATTTTGTCTCCTTTTGGAGAAACGGTCGGTTCGGCATCATAACCGGGTTCATCAGTAAGTTTGGAGATGATGTTTCCGTTCAGGTCGGCTTTGTATATGTCGTAGCTATCGTAAATGGGCCAAACGTACGCACCGCCCGCTCCACGCTCAGGGGTAGCGGGGCATTCCATTTGCTCTGCGTGAGTGGATGAGTACACAAAGGTAGAATCGCCGGGCAG
This sequence comes from Gracilimonas sediminicola, assembly GCF_024320785.1. Taxonomy (NCBI): domain Bacteria; kingdom Pseudomonadati; phylum Balneolota; class Balneolia; order Balneolales; family Balneolaceae; genus Gracilimonas; species Gracilimonas sediminicola. The sequence continues at coordinate 844,382 of NZ_JANDBC010000001.1, read as the reverse complement.
AAAATAGGCACAGGTGGTTCGGCCATTTCCTGTACTGATCATAGGCGGTTCAAAGCCGTGCTCTTTTTCAGAAATATCCATGTAAAAGATCTGGTCACATTCCACGCCCCATTCGGGATTGTTGGATTGAAAGATCAGCTTATCGCTGTCGTAGCTCCAGTAAGCTTCGGCATTATCACCACCAAAAGTTAGCTGTTGAACATTGCGAAGATGTACTTCCTGAGCATATTTCAGGGTGTCAGCTTCCGGGTTATATGGTTTTTTATCAGGGGTAGAAGTGCATGAGATAGCCGCAATAGCTACCACAAGAACAGGAATAAATTTCATGAATAGTTGATTGAATTTTTTAAAAGCATGAAGAAGATAAGGAAAAAGCGAAACCGGCTCACAGAAATAATTCTGTAAGGTTTTGTGATGAATGGGCTCTTACTGTTGATGAGTTCAAAATACAGATATCGAAAATCAATACGATTACAAAGCTGGGATTACCGGAGGTCAGCTTTTTATTTCGTGACCATCTGTACAAAAGACCAAAAGCATTATTTCGGAGATATTCGTGATGGAAAAATGGGGCTGTCGGTTCAAGGGTGTGCAGCCTGGTATTTTTGGGAACAGATTCCGGCCCATTCTGACAATGTACAATTAGATGCATTTGTAGTGATGCCTAATCATGTTCATGGAATCATCCAAATTGTGCCAAATGAAAAAGGGGTGCCGTCTGTAGGGACGTTGCCAGCAACGTCCCTACAGACCAATAATCGAAATAGAATGTCAGAAATCTCCCCCAAACCCGGATCTTTATCGACAATCATTAGGTCCTATAAATCCGGAATGACCAGATGGTGTAACAGAAAAGGTTATGAATTCTGTTGGCAGTCCCGATTCCATGATCATATCATCCGAAATTACAGATCACTGAATCGGATACGGCAATACATCGAATGTAACCCATTGAACTGGAAGAAATATTCTAAGAATGGGCTATGATTTACTTCCCAATTTGAAGCTGAAGGGTAGCATAGAACGTTCTTGGGGGAGATGGAATAATGCCGGGGCCCGGATAACCGGTTGCGCGACGGGTGAAATACCATGAATCCAATACGTTATTTATTCCAGACTCTATGGTGAAGTTTCTGTACGTCCAGGACAGAGACAGATCCAAAACATCATAAGCAGGAATAGCTCCACGGATACCGCTTTGATTGTCATTAAAGTTTTGCTCGGCATTAGAGGCATCGGTGTATTGCTCAGATACATAGGTGTACTGAATGGAGCCCACCAGGTTTTGATAGCCAAAGTTGAGTCCGGTTTTCATATTCAGCAGCGGCACAAATTCGACCTGATTACCTTCAACCCCGGGAATCTCTGAGTCGATGTAGTCCGATTTTGTGATGGCGGTATTGGCAAATACACTTAGTTTCACATCCCGATTTTCATTACCAAACAGGGGCAATAGATTCACTTCAACCAGGCTTTCCAGCCCGTACATAAAGGCTTGCCCTATATTTCCACGATAGCGCACCACACGACCCGTTTCTTCTTTTTCTCCATCGGCATTGATTCGCGTTTCTGCCCGTAACACTTCCCCGATCCGGTTATCATAAAGCAAGCCAAAACCGCCGATGTCGTATGAAACACTCTCACCGATTCTCCCCCGGATTCCAACATCAGAGGTAAACCCGCTTTCGTCCGTAATATCCGGGTCAACCTGAAAGGTGGGGTTTACAATGCGAATATCATTAAAAGTTACAGAGCGATAGTTTTGGGAGAAGTTACCATAAAGTTCGGTTTCGCTATCAGGCAGATAACTGACGCCGGCACCCAGTAACACAAAATGCCGCTCAAACGTACGGTCATCTTCAAAAGTCTGATTTTGAATAGGATTTCCGGCCAGGTCAAAGTTCACTCTCTTAAATGTACCGCGACTCTGCGTTCGGATGTATTCAAACCGGAACCCCGGCGTAATAGAAAGGTTATCCTGCAGGTAAAAAATGTTCTCTCCGAAAACAGCAAGGTTGCGGTTCGGGAAGGTGAAGTCGGATTGATTCGGGTAATTCGGGAATTGCTCATCGGCCAGGGTGAAATCGGCTTTGCTGCTTGTAGTTCCGGGTCCCTGAACGGAGGTATTTTTTGATTGATACCATTTACTTCCGATCAGAAACACGGCATTTTTATTACCGATTCGGTAGCGGTTCAGAAAACGGGCTTCGGTTCCCCAGTTGTTGAAATCGCCGAGGATGAGGTCGCGGGGAGCATCAGGGTCATCCTGCTGAGAAACCCGATTGGTACGAAATCCCACCGATTTTCGGGAAGCATCAAGTCCGTACACCAGAAAGCTGAGCTTGGTTTTATAGGAAAACTCGTGTTCAACATTCAGGGAGGCCAGCTTCCAGTCAACCTCAAACCAGTTACGGGTACGATTGCTGACTGTTGGGTCCCGGTAAAACTGGGCGTCAGTCAAACCCCCCGGCTGCTGGGCTAGGTAGTTCAGGTAGGTGAAGTCGAGAGCGATGTTGGTTTTCTCAGATACCTGAACATCAGAATAAAGGTATAAGTTATTGGACTCGAACCCGGAGTTTGGCCGAAAGCCATCCCCATTTTTGTAATTGTAATATCCGTAATAACCAACTTTGCCGGAGGTCCCGCTTACGCTGTTGAAGGAAGTAAATAAAGCATTGGAGCCGACCGATTGCCGGGAGGTCACTTCAACGCGTTTGTCATCGGCAGGTTTCTTCATTTTGAAGTTCACCAACCCTCCAAACTGGGTGCCGTATTGCAGGGAGGCAGCTCCGCGAATCACCTGGATTTCAGCTAAGCCCTCAGCCGGTGGTGTGTAATAACTTTCAGGATAACCAAGTACATCGGCACTGATATCATACCCATTCTGTCGGATGTTAAAATTGGATGAACGGTTGGGATCGAGGCCCCGACCGCCGATATTTAGCTGAAGACCGGCATCATTTGACTCAAAAATGTTGAGCCCGGATATTTGCCCGTATATCTGACGGGCGTTATTGGCGGATGTATTCGCCACCATTTGGTCAAGAGAAATAACTTCGTTCTTCTTTCCCGCATAAATGGAAGTACCCTCAACTTCCCGGAGCCGTTTGATGGCAAAAACTTTATCTCGCTGATCTATGACAGCAATTTCGGACATTTCCTCCGAAAGCTTCTCAAGCTCAATGGTGATGGCCGTATTGTTGGCATCAGGCACAAAAGTTCGGTTGATAATTTTATACCCAAGTTTGAAGAAAAACAGGTTGAGGTTACCATAGGGCAAATCCTTGATTTCGAAGTAACCTTCTTTATTTGTGGCATAAGACTTTCCGGCATCGTTGTTGTAAATATCGACACCTTCGATGGGTTCTCCGGTTTCTTTCTCAACTACGTAGCCGGAAAAATTAATTTGGGCTGTCGCCGGTAGGGCAAACAGTACACATAAGGCAAAAAAACTAAAGGCCTTTAATTTCATCATCAAAAGGGAGTAACCAGGTTCGGTGTTTTAGTGAGGGTTCAATTTCGGTAAGGTCCACGTTCGGATTTACATATCGCTGACTTCCCCGCCCGTTTAAAGCCACGTAGCTGTCAACGTAGATTTCAGGATCATCAATTCCGAGTTCATCCCGGTAGTGGTCTTCCAGTAAGTGGGCGTATTCAAGGATGAAGTCGGGCTGAAACGACATTTGTTTTTCCTGAAAGCGGGTGAGAAACTCGGTGTTGTCCACGTAAAAGCTTTGGCCGGAATCAGGGTTGACAACTTTGAAATTCGCATATCCGACTTTTTCCATCAGCATCACTCTCCAGGAAAACCGGTAGCCTTCTTCCGTCCAAAATAATTCGCCCGGATAAAGCAGGTATCGGAAAGGAATGAGAAGCTGGAGTACAAAGAAAACGGAAACCACTGCCAACGAAGCTTTGCGAACCCATTGTTGTGGGAATGAATACGCTTTTCCGTTATCAAAAAAGGACTTTGTGATGTTAAACCATCTGGAAATATAGTCCAGTATTCGGTTATGAAGTCCGGCATCAAAAAATATGAGCGTGCTAACAATCATGATATAAGGGAACATCCCAATCGGGAAAAGTACCCGGGTTAATACATGAAAAATGACCACGAGAATAAATGCAAAAATCCGTGTTTTGCGAATCAGCAATAAAAAGGGAATGCTGAGGTCGTAGATAGCCCCGGCCCAGGCAAATGCGTAGTGTGTCCAGCTTTGCTGAAGGAGGTCGCCCAGCAAAGGGATGGAATACTTGGAGGGCAGCCATATTTGTAAGGGCATAGCCTCAAACAACCAGTCGGAATTGAGTTTGGCCAGCCCCGCATAAAAGTACACGATAAAAAGCAGAAGCTTGATCGAATCGATTGACCACCGCGGTACTTGTTGTGATCTCAGCGTTTCATTCTTCCGGGCGTCTAAGGAATAGTAGGCATGAGCCGGGAGAAAAATCATCAAAAAGCTGAGGATACTGATGAAGTAGTAGTGGTTGAGGTAGGTAGTCTTATCCATCAGCTCGATATAGGTGAAGCTGAGAAAAAAGACGAGGATCGAAAACCGGTATTTATATCCAAGTGTCACAAAAATGGAAGACAGCCCACAGATCATAAAAATAAGATAGGTCCAGTCTCCGAGAGGCTGAACCCATTCAAATCCGTAGTAAGAAAAGAAAAACTGTGGTTCTATATAGAGCTTTTCAATCCAGCCGTTGGCTGCAAACCGAACAATGCTGATCAGCATAAGCAGACCGAAAAAAACTCGGAAAACAGCCAGCGGAGCAGCATTGGTTGAGGTAGTCAGATATGATCGGATTGAAGAAACGCTCACCGGTTAATCACCATCGGCATCTACATAGTCCACGTTTATATTCAATGCCTGCAGCATATCTACTTTCATATAAACCACATTCATCTGCAGTTCGTCGTAGGTGGCAAGCATGGCTGTATTGTTCGATTCAATCTGAGCAGCGAAGTTTGGATTGAGTGAAGAGGCCTGCTGCCGTGCTGCATCAAATTGGTTGTTTATGAGGGTGGTAAGATCAGTTCCCTCCTTCATAGTGTTCAGATAATCAAGGTAGTCGTCAAGGCTTTCTCCGCTTTGGTTGGGCTGGTTGACATGTACCCCGTTGAAAAAGTTTTGGGTGGCATCAAGAGAAGCATTAAATAGCTCTTTAGAAAAATCACCACTGTAATAAGCTTCCACATGAGAACTTAGTGGTGAACCGGAAAACACACCAGCGGGAATGCCGATTTTGCCGGCGCGCAGATGTTTCTCGTAGTAATAGATATAGTCATTTACCATCATATCGAGTGAGGAATTGGCCCCATTTCCGGAATTGCTCACAAATTCATCGCGGTAGCCGGAAGTCCAGTCAGTAAGTACTTCATTGGTAAGAGAGTCGATGCGGGATGTCAGGTCGGTCAGGTACTGCCGATAGTTTTCAGCCTCAGGATGGGTGGTGTAGAAAGTCAGGATCTCGGTGTCTTCTTCAGCCAATCCATTCAATAAATAATCTAAAGCAGGAAATCCCTGGCTGTTGTTGAGCGATGGCAGTTCCAGGTTGTATGATCCGGACTCAATGTTATCCTCAATTTCGGTGGTGTCGGTCGGGTAAATATTCAGGTTATCCCGATAGCGAAGTTCCATGGGTTTGCCGATCTCAAACATGGAAACGGTTTGAAAAGCAAGGTATGCTGATTCCCAGGAAGTCCGAAGTGTGAGAAGGTTACTTGCTGTAGGAAATTCTGAAAAGGTAGCAGCATCGGTATGCAGCTGTTCGGTAGCTTCAGAAAAATTAGTATAAGACGGGATAATGATGTTATCAGCCCAGTTTACCAAAATGGCTTCCCGGTCAAAATCGTCTGCATCGGGACCGGAAGGTCCGTTATCGGTACAACTCCAAACCAATAAAACAGTGAGTAATAAAAGCGAAAATTTCTTCATGGTATGTATCTTTTTAAAGCAAAAAAAGCTGACACCCGATATCGTTCAGGTGCCAGCGAGAAAAATAGAATCGACTATTAGTTGGCAGCTTCTTCTACAGTGAAGCTAAACTGGCCGGCAATTTCAGCAGACATGTTGTCGAGTGTTTCAGGAGTTACGTCCCAAAGTCCGTTTCCTTCTTCAAGCTGAGCAAGGAAAGCGTCCACATCTGTTTTTGTGAAATATGGACTGTCGGAGCCGGGCACTCGTGTAAACTGCAGGCTGTATATAAATCCGTATGCTTCTGAAAGATCGTGAAAAGCAGCACCGTAATCAGGTGTTTCCTGGTCTAATGCATTCATTCCAGACTGGAGATAATAAACAGCACGCACTCCGATAAGGATGGAAATGTTCTCTCGGATGATGTCTGCTTGCTCATCGCGCACATCATATTGCCCTTCAACAATTGCAGCACGACCTAATGCAAAAGCATCAAAAGTTTCCTGAGCAATGCCGGAGAAATCATCATCATTATCCAGGCGCGCCAGGTACTTGTTCAGAAAGCTGTCGTCTTCACCCAGGGTAGCCAGTGGATTTGCAGGATCAGCAGAGGTACCGAAGAGGTAGCCATAGGCTTCATCCCACTTGTGCTCCATATTGGTGTAATTTTTGCCTTCAGCCAGGTTTCCGTCGTTGTTGTCTTCACGGTTAGTGCCGGCATCTAATACAGAAACACTCACATAGTTGTTGAGCATTTGGTCGGTCATCAGGGCACCAATCAGGCTTTTGCCTACCAACTGATTGTATTCTAATCCTTTCCCATTTACGTAACGGGTAGAAGAACCATCGGCAATTTGTCCGGGTTGGCCGGGTGCAGCCAGCGTATTTCTATTTGGGAATACTTCCTCAACCTGAAGAGATATCCATGTTTCAAACTGATTCTTGATTTCCGCACTTACGGCGGTGTTGTTTGAAAAGAAATCGGTGGAAGCCGCTACTTTTCCTTTAATATTTTTGGTAGCAGTGTTCAGCTCAGCGCTTTCAAACGGATCTACATCGCCACCGTTTTCTGATTGGTTGCGGTACATTCGTAACAAAAGCTGTTCGGTGGAATTTTCGAAGTCCAGCATGGCCGGAAGTAATTCGTGCCCCATTTGAATTCGGGTAGTTTGGCCTGAGAATGAAACAGTCGATTCGCCGTTTCGGGTAAATTCATAAGATGAGGGTACTTCGATTTTTGTATCGTCATTGTTGTCGCAGGAAATAAGTATAGATGAAACTAAGAATAGTGTTAAAAAGGATTTGAGTCGGAACATGTCTTGAAAAATAGATTGTTATTTTTATTTAGATCGATTCTAAGTTAAGGAGAGTTTCAAACCAAATCAAAGCTTATGTAGAATAAATCTAAATTAATTTCTCTCATACATTAAATCCCGGAACAAGTCAGGATAATTTCAATTCACTAAAGTGAATAACCGCAATCAAATACAGGAAAACGATGTTTACGAACAGACTAATTCTTTTAATCACTGCAACCATGCTACTGTTTACAGCTTGTTCTGAGAAGACCAACAAGAATGCTGAGAATGTGGGTAAAGAGGTTGAAAATACGGTAGAATCAGCCAGGAATGATGTCCAGCAAACCAAAGAGGAATTCATTGCAGAGGCAGAACGTACGCTGGAGAAAATGAATGAGGATATTTCCGAAGCCGAAGAACAGTTGAAGGAAAAGTCAGAAGAAGCTCGTGAAAAAGCAGAGGAAAAACTTGAGAAGCTTAAAGGCGAACGGGATTCCTTCAAAGAGGATTTAGCCGAGCTTCAGGAATCCGGGAAGGATAAATGGAAGGAAGTAAAAGACGAAATGCAGGCCGGACTGGAAACCCTGAAGACCAAATATAACCGACTACTTGAAGACCTCCAGGTTGGATAGTTACTCTTTTTGACGAGGAGAAACCAAATCCATGGCCTGGCCGAGAATATTTTTGCCGAAATTGAGGAATTTTTCCTGATTTCCCATTGCCAGAAAGCGGAGTACATACCGCAGCTCTGCCAATAATTTGGGAGGGTTACTTACCAGCGTGTCTTCGCGAACAACTTCATCCCAGTCGATGGAGTGCTGAAATTTAACACCGGCTTTAGCCATGGTTTTTAGATATACATTCGCCATTAGCCCGTATCCAATGGTGGTAGGGTGAAGCCCATCTAAACTGAAGATGCCACCTTTGTAAAGCTGTCCGTTCTTATCGAGACGAATAAAATCGGTGCTGAGCTTTATGTCGCCATCCTCATCCACAAGGTGTGCGGTGCTTTCTTGTTTTAATAAGGCATCAGCCAGTCCTTTTGGAAGATCCCGAACCAGCTCCCCTCCTAAACGCCGACGAGCCAACCCGGCAACATTCTTAGCCATGGGCACTACCGTCCATCCGTATTCATCGGCTACTTCCCGGATGATCTTATTGTATTCATCCATGGTTAGGTCGAGCTGAATGGCCTGATCTTTTGTTAAATGCGGATGCTTTTCAGGATCGAAATCTTCATCCCAAATCCAGAAGCGGGTGTAATAATCAAAATACCCGAGCCGCTTGCTGGACAGATCAGAATTCACTCCCCGGCAAACCGGTGGAATGGTTACATAGGGAAGGGTGGGCACAAAGACTCGTTTAGCATCCAGCTTCGAGACTTTTTCTGCAAGTTTCCGGTACTGAATTTCAAAATGTTCGGGGCGATAAACCGTGTGGGTTCGTTTTCCGGGAAATACTTCCAGGTTATCATCTTCGGTCCAGATCATTTTTAAGTCGGTAATAGCCGCAATCATGTTATTGTGGCCAAGACACACAATCAGGTTCTCAATACCGCCATCATCAGCCAGTACCTTCGCATTATCAAACTGGCTTCGGGTTTCGAGTTCGTTGTCCTTCTTCAGGGATGGATTCAAAACCAGCCGGGCAGTGGTGAATTTGGCATGCTCGGGGAGCATATCAAAAACGGTGAACCTTTCGGGGTTAGTTTGAATGTGATGCCGGCTGTTTTGCTCATTCACAACCCAGGAGTCGCTTATGTTGAACCCCCACACCGATTGATTGTGATAAGGTGAACTTCGCTCTACGGCGAGGTCTTTTAAGCCGCCTTCCCAGTATTTTTTAATCCGCTTCAGGGTTTTCAGCATGTGAGTGGCGGCGGGCAGATATTCATTCCAGGTAATTTCATCCCCGAACTCTTCCGACATTCCCCGTACCAACACTTCAAGGTTTAAGGGGATGCCGGCCTGAGCGGTAAAGCTGGGTTGGTCAAAATCGGGTGTTGGTTCAATGCAGCGATGCAGGAAAGAAGGAAAATTAACATCGGTGCGGTAAATACCACCGTTGTTAAACCCCTGTGAAAGGCTGTCTCCAATAACGACCAGTTTGTGCTTGGCTTCTTTATTATTCCAGAACATAAATGATTGCCACTAAATCTCAAAAACACGAAAAGATAGCTAAGTGAAGGGTGAATAAAAATATGAGTCATGTGTCATGAGTTTTGAGTAGTGAGTAGTGAGGAAAAATACTCATCACTCACTACTCAATACTCAATACTCACAACTATTTATCACGAACATGCCTATTTTGTGTTTTATGATCAGAGGCAAATCAAATTAACAGACTATGTCAGATAAAAACAGACTGGAACTATTCAGAGAAAAAAGAGCCGAGCAGAACAAGAAAGTGATGGACCTGGATCACCTGGGCATCAAGCGCTTTTTCAATATGGACACCAATACCTATCGTGACGGAGCCCTTTCCACTCAAACCAAAGAACTGCTGGGTCTGGTGGCCTCATCGGTGCTGCGATGCAACGACTGTATCGACTATCACCTGGAGCAGTGTGCTAAAGCCGGTTCAACCAAAGCCGAAATTGTTGATGCATTAAATGTGGCCTTAATTGTAGGCGGGAGTATTGTAATTCCACATCTCCGGCATGCGGCCGACACGCTGGATTTTCTGGAGGAAGAGGGGACCCTTAAAACTGACTAACCAGCCAAGAATTCTATAGGATCCGGATGCAGAAATTCCAGGTCAAATCGATCTTTCAGCTTCTTGGATGAAACTATTTTTCCATCGGCTCCGCCTTCAACAAAAGTAGGTTTTTTAAGTCCCAGTCGTTCAGCAATTACCGTGTAGATTTCCGCACGACTCGGATGCGAATCTGAACACACATTAAATATTTCCCCGCGAATATTTTCAGAAATAACTTTTTGGGTAACCTGGATGACATCATCACGGTGAACCAGGTTCACCGGGGCATCACCGTCAGCAATGTCGGTTCGGCCGGCCATATATTTTGCAGGATGCCGGTCTTCTCCATACAACCCGCATAAGCGCAGTATGACGGCCTCAGGAATATGCTCAAGGAGCTCACCTTCAGCGGCTACCATGGTATTCTCACTGTTGCGGTCCGGCACAGCATCTGTTTCTTTAACTTCATTAGTTGCATTTCCATAGGCGGACGTGGAACTATACATCAGCACCTGTACGTTTCTTTCAGCCAGAACCTGAGAAAGTTGTCCGATAACAGTTGGGTATTCATCACGGTTTTCGCCTCGTCCCGGAGAAATGGAGATGAGCACTGAATCAACTTCAGGCAAACGAATTTCAGACAGGGATTTGGCAGGTAGTTCTAATTTTACCGGCTTGATGCCCGCTTCATTTAATTCGGAGAAATTAGAGGAAGACCGGGTAGTTCCGTAAACGGTGAATCCGTCATTGATAAGTTTTTCACCTAATTTTTTACCCACCCAACCGCAGCCAACAATTAATACAGAGCTGTTTTTATCGGAATTCATACTTTCTTCACATTAAATAAAGTTATTGCTTAACTGTACACTAAACATAGATCAAATTCAGGCATGGCACAATCGAACACTGGAATTTTATTGGTTAACCTCGGATCACCCGATAGTTATGAACCCGCAGACTTAAAAGTGTATCTGAGAGAGTTTTTAACAGACAAACGTGTAATCGACTTTCCGGCTCCCATTCGTAAAACCATTGTAGAGGCCTTTATTTTACCCTTTCGCCCCAAAGAATCGGGTGAAGCCTACGAACTGATTTGGTGGGATGAAGGTTCGCCCCTGATCGTAATTACCCAGCGGGTGATTGATAAGCTTAAGCAGCGGCTGGGTGATGATGTCCCTGTTTCGATGGGAATGAGATATGGAAATCCATCCATAGAAGCAGGTTTTGATGAATTGATGGAAAAGAACCCCAATCTGGATCGCGTGTTCCTGATTCCGCTTTATCCGCAATATGCGATGGCCACCACCGAAACCGTGATCGAAAAAGCCAAGGAAGTTTGGCAGAGTAAGTATCCCAACCTGCAGGTAGAGTTTAAGGATGCTTTCTATGACGATCCGGATTATGTGAAAGCGCTGGGTGAAAGTATTCGTCCATATATTGATGAGCATGATATCGATCACCTGCTGTTTTCCTATCACGGGGTTCCAGAGCGGCAAATTAAGAAACGGGACATCACCGGAGACCATTGCCTGAAGTGCGAAGACTGTTGTAACGTCAATTCACCGGCGCATACCTTTTGTTACCGCCATCAGGATTTAATGACTACGAAGAATGCTGCCGAGTATCTGGATTTGGATAGCAGGGACTTTACTTATAGCACGGCTTTTCAGTCGAAATTGGGAATCGACCCCTGGCTTACTCCGGCCACCGATGCCGAACTGGTACGACTTGCAGAGGAAGAAGGCGTGAAGAAAGTAGCGGTTTGCTGTCCGGCTTTTATTTCAGACTGTATCGAGACGCTGGAGGAGATCGGTATCCGCGGTAAGGAAGACTTTGTGGAAGCCGGAGGAGAAGATTTAATCCTGATTCCTTGTGTAAACGATAGTGACCTCTGGATAGACACACTTGAAAAATGGTGCGCAGAAAAGCTTAAGGTGAAAAAGGTTGAGGCGGCTTGAGTGATTTAACTTCACAGGAAGTTATTATTCAGGGTGGAGGCATTTCGGGGCTTTCTGTGGCCTGGTTTCTTCACCAAAAAGGAATTCCGTTCAAGCTATTCGAAAAGCAGGCTGAAACCGGCGGCGCCATAACCTCCAAAATAGCTCATGGTTCGGTATTGGATTTCGGGCCTAATTCCCTGCGCGATCGAAACGGCCAAATTCGAAAATTGGCTAAACAGTTAGAGCTTTCAGATGACCTGATCCAAATTTCAGAAGCATTTAAAACGCGCTTTATAGTTAGAGATCGGGCGCTTGAAGCATTGTCGCCAAGTTTAAGCTCTCTTATTTCTACAAAGATTTTATCTCCTAAAGGAAAGCTTCGGCTGCTTAAAGAGCCGTTTATCGGGGAAAGATCAGGTGGGGATGAAAGTATCGGGGATTTTCTGGAGCGGAGAATCGGCAAAGAAGCCGTGGATTACCTGGTGGACCCGGTGTTTTCGGGCATCTATGCCGGCAATATCTATCGGATGAGTAAAAAATCGGTGCTGCCCAAACTTGCGGAATATGAGCAGGATTACGGCTCCATTGCCTGGGGAGCCATCCGTTCAAAAAAACAGAGAAAAGCGGTAAAACCGATGGTGCTTTCCTTCAAAGAAGGAATACAGCAGCTGACGGACGCGATCACCGAAAGAATTTCAGATCATATCATCTATGATGAAGTGAAGGCGTTGGAGAAGACCGAATCAGGATACAGGGTGGTAACGGAGGAAGATGAATACACTTCAAAAAATATTATTTCTTGTATCCCTGCGTATAGTTTGGGGCATATGCTGACTGGATTTGAACCGGAGCTTTCTGCCGAACTTGTTGACATTGATTATGCCCCAATGCTTTCTACCCAAGTACTCTTCAAAGCATCTGATATCAATACAAAACCAGAAGGCTTCGGATTTTTGGTGCCAAGAAAAGAGCGCATCAGGCTGCTGGGTGCCATTTGGAAATCAAGCATCTTCCCCGAACTGACGGCCGACGGATATTTTCATGCTACGCTGATGACCGGTGGAGCTCACGACCGGGGAATATTAACCGAGCCGGCAGAAGAGGTGGAAGAAGAGATTCTGAAAGAATTTCGTGAGCTGATGGGGACAGATGCTTCCCCGGCATTCATTAAATCTCACCTCTGGAAAAAAGCCATTCCCCAATTTAATGTTGGCTACGAACAGAAAAAACAGAAGCTTCAACAATTTGAATCTGAAAATCCCGGCCTGCATTTAGGCGGTAATTACCGCTGGGGCGTCTCCGTGCCGGATTGCATTCAGGGAGCGGAAGAATTGGTTGAAGAAGTTACCGCTTAGTTATAAATCTTTTGGAATGATCTCTATGCTCATTGGCAGGTGGTCTGCTGCCATATTCATTGAGTCAGGCGAAAAGTAGTAATTCACAATCACGGTATCCCTGGCAACTTCACTCTTCATGTTGTTATTGGGAAGGATGTGATCAATGCGCCAGAAGGCAGAATCAGCTGGGTGAGAGAACACTCCGGTTCCGCCCAAAAGGTCTACGAATTCTATAGATGAACCGGTTCCCAGAAAAGCTTGGAATTCATCGCTGTCTGGTGTGCTGTTGAAATCACCCACAGTCAGAATATTCTCGTTGGGATTCAGCGCCAACAGTTGATCGTAGTGAGCGCGAAGAAGATTGATTTGTCCGAGTCGCCAATTCTCATTTCGGTCACCACGGCCGGCTTTAAGGTGTACACCGGTTAAATAAAATGAATAATCCGGGTTCACCAACACTTCTGTGGTCCACATACGATTGTTGGTGAATGCCTGTGAGGCAGGATTGCCCTCATCATCTACTTGTTCAATAATCGGCGTATTTGTTGCAGTATAGCTGTGAAACAGCCCTAAAGGGATCCGGCTCATCACCACTACATTCATATACCAATCGTTGCTCTCGTGGCCGGCAAAAACCTGATATCCTAACTCAGGAAAACGTTCTTCAGCTAATTGTTGAGCATAGCTGTCACTTTCAAATTCCTGAAGAATCACAATATCGGCATTCGCTTTTTTAATGATCTCAACGAATAATTTCCGCCGCTCTTCCATATTCTCAGGTGGATTATTCTCCCGCCCGTTGTCTATGTAAGGATTATCAATATCATCAACAAAATGCTCCACATTCCAGGACAATACTTTTACCGTATCAAAATCGGAAGCCTGATACCAGGCTGGTGTGGCCAGTGCTTGAGAAAATGAGTGAGGGGCAGGCTCTTCTTTTTGCTGTTGAATGGTACAAGCTGAAGTAATAAGAATGAGTATCAGTAAAAGCAGGCGCATATCTTTTTTTGATAAGATGGTAGGGGTTTTAATGTTATGGAACTTTTAAAGTTTGTGATGGAATTGTGAGGATCAACATCTGAGCTAAAGAACTCAGGTATAGGTAAAGTACGGTTATTTAATTTTGCATTCCCGCCTCCAAAACCGATATTCGGGCTCTTCAACCACTTAAAAACATTTTTATGCCTGAGAAATCTTCAAAAGGACTTTTAGCATGGGCTATGTACGACTGGGCCAATTCGGCTTATTTCGTGATGATTCAAACCTTTGTGTTTGCCGCCTATTTTGCCCAATCCATAGCCGAAAATGAAACCTCAGGTACGGCCTTGTGGGGAAATATGATCGGGCTGGCGGGTTTTGTCATAGCTATTTCAGCTCCTTTTTTAGGATCTATTGCTGATGAGGGGGGACGACGTAAGCCCTGGATTGCTTTTTTTACCACCCTTTGTGTAATCGGTTGCAGCATGTTATGGTTTGCCGAGCCCAGTTCTGATTTCATCTGGTTTGCCCTTTCAATGGCTTTCATTGCTACGCTTGGAGCTGAGCTCTCATTCATTTTTTATAATGCCATGTTGCCTGATTTAACCACCAGTTTAACCATTGGCAAATGGTCGGGCTGGGGCTGGGCCATGGGGTACGCCGGCGGACTGGTTTGCCTGATCATCGGGTACTTCGGTTTTGTGGAGTACGGTGCCGATGTATTCGGGTTGGATGAGGGCTCTTTGCAGAATGTAAGAATCACTTTTCTGTTCACCGGCTTGTGGTATGCCGTTTTTAGTCTTCCCATGTTTTTTAAGACGGAAGACGTTCCTTCAAAAAATAAAAGTATGTCGGTGGCGGTAAAGGATGGCATGAAGGAGCTCAAAAACGGAATTGCCATGCTTAAAGAGGAGCCGAATATCTGGAAGTTTTTACTGGCTCGCCTGTTTTATAATGATGGCTTGGCAACCATTTTTGCGATGGGGGGAGTGTATGCAGCCGGAACCTTCGGTTTTGATACCGGGCAGATCTTTATGTTTGGTATCGCTCTCAATGTGACGGCCGGACTGGGTGCATTCGGGTTTTCCTGGCTGGATGATATCAGCGGCAGTAAAAACACAATCGTGTGGTCGCTGGTGGGGTTGATTGTGCCGGTGGTGGCCGTTCTTTTTGTGGAAGCGGAGATCTGGTTTTGGGTGTGGGGATTGCTGCTTGGAATATTTGTAGGTCCCGTGCAGGCATCAAGCCGGACATTTATGGGAAGGTTGGCCCCGCAAGATAAACGAAATCAAATGTATGGGCTGTTTGCCTTGTCCGGAAAAGTAACCACTTTTGCCGGTCCTATTATGGTAGGTTGGATCACCTTGTTGATGGATAACCAGCGGTGGGGAATGAGTGCTATTTTGTTGCTTTTGGTTGTGGGATTAGCGTTAATGATAGGTGTGGATGAGGTTAAGGGAACAACCCGGGAAGAAGTACCTATAATCCAGAGTTAAAGAAAACAATGTATTTATCTGCTTATTTATTAAATTAATGCAGATTTTAATACTGTATAGAACTAAGCAGTACTATTTAAAAAAGCAGGTGTTTAACTAATTTTTTATAAGCACCGTTAATCGAAACTAAATCTTAAGGAGTACAACACATGAGTAGAATGGACGATATCAACAACGTAGTAGAAGAACTGCAAGTTGACATGAAGAAATTTTATGAGAAAGGAAATAAAGCTGCCGGAACACGTGCCCGCAAGAGTCTAATGACTCTAAAGAAGCTTTCTCATGAAATCCGTCAGGAAATTCAGGAAAAGAAAAACGCTATGTAATTTCCTTTACCAATTTTAAAAGAAAAGCCACCATTGTGTGGCTTTTTCTATTTTTAGGAACATTTATCCATTTATCTTTTTTATTATCAGGCTGAAATTAATGCTTCAATCATTCAGTGCATGAATCAAGAGCCCGCTACCCGAATCCATAAAAATGCCATCAAAGCCTGGACGGTAAATGCTTTGCTATTTGGATTGTTTTGGTTTACCCCCTCTATTATTCAAATGGCCCTTGCTATAAATCACAACTCAGGCATCGGCACGCCATGGTACCATGGTATGGACTGGCTTCTGTTTGGTTCTATATTTCTTGCTTCCCTTATCTTTTATTTGTTAACCGGAGTGCTGCTACCCAATATTCGATGGAAACGTTGGAAGTATGATGTTTCCGAAAAAGAAATAGATATGCTGCGGGGCATTATCATCAAGAAAAGAACGCTCGTTCCTATTAACCGGGTTCAGCACGTGGATACCAAGCAAGGACCTATTTACCGGAAATTCGGGTTGTCGTCCGTCACCATATCTACTGCAGCAACCACGCATGAAATTCCCGCTCTTGACGATGATACTGCAGACGAGCTCCGCACCACGATTTCTACACTTGTACGTAAGGTGAAAGATGATGTCTGAGTTTAAGCGGCAACATCCCATTGCAGCGGTAACAAGGGTGATGGAAAGCATAAAACAGAATTTCATCACCATTGTTATTCTGCTTTTCATCGGTACCTCTAATACCGAAGGATATTTTATTTACTTCTTGCTGGCTGGTATTGCCATTACGCTTGTAAGCGGGGTGTTGAGTTGGGTGGTTTTTCGGTATCGGGTACACGAAGATGAGCTTCAGATCAAAAAAGGAGTGCTCGTAAAAAGTAATATGTACCTCTCTAAAGACCGCATACAGGTGATCGATATTACAGAGGGCTTACTGCAACGAATGTTTGGGTTGGTGAAAGTGGAAGTAAAGACAGCCGGTGGAGGTACGGAAACGGCTACAATCAGTGCTATTTCGCGTGGTGATGCAGAAGCTTTGCGGTCTGAACTTCGTAAAAAACGGTCCGCCAATGGTGAAGGAGAGGAAGAAGCCGAAGAGGTTTATGAAGAAGAGGAAGTGTTGGGGCAGTGGAAGCTATCCACCAAGGATTTGGTTTTTGCTGCTTTTACCTCCGGCAATTTTGGCCTGATTGCTTCCATACTGGGTGCGGTTTCTGGTCAGATGGATGAGTTTATAAACGAGGAGACCATAGAGTACGTATATGAAGCTCTTCCCGGATATAGTGATGTCACCCTGATCGTTGGTATCGTCATAGCTATTATCGTGATATCGTGGGCGCTGTCGTTTCTTGGGGTGATTTTTAAGTATTCAGACTTTCAGCTCGAAAAAACATCCAAGGAACTCATCATCACCAGTGGGTTGGTAGAGAGGAAACACATTACCGTGCCTTTTGACCGCATCCAGGCCGTGCGGTTTGTAGAGGGCGTTATTCGTCAGCCTTTTGGATATGGAATGCTGTACGTGGAAAGTGCCGGCTTCGATCAAACCCAGAAAGGGCGATCTATTGTGCTGGTCCCTTTTATCGCATCTTCGAATATCAGCAGTTTTCTGGCAGAATTTCTTGAAGAATACAAAGAGCCGGAATACCAAATCAGGCCTCCCCGAAGAACATTATGGAGATACATCCGGCGCCCCAATTATTTTGTGTTGCCGCTTATTCCGATTGCCTGGTACCTGATGGAGTATGGATGGCTTTCGTTGCTGATAATACCGCTTTTGGGATATTTAGGGTGGATGAGATATCAGGATGCAGCTCTTGGGCTTGGAGATAAAATCCTGAGAATGCGCTACCGGGTGGTGTCACGCACAACCGCTATTGTGAAAAGGAACCGGATTCAAAATGCGGAGACCAGTCAAAATCCTTTTCAGGAGAATAAAGACATTCGAAACCTGACGGTAACGGCGGCATCAGGGGCAGGAGGTATGGGTTTTGAGACGGCTGACCTCAGTTCGCCGGATACTTCTAAGGTGTTAAAATGGCTCATGAATGAACCTTTAGAGGAAGAAGAAGGCGAGGTCAGTCGCCCAGCTCAAACTGAATAATAAAGCGTGTCCATTCTCCGCTTTCGATCTTCAGTGTGCCGTTTACTCTCTTAATTAAGACTCTGATCAGTGTCATGCCGAGTGAATCGCTTTGGTCCGGATCAAAATCTTCAGCTATGCTGTTGCCATTATTCTCAACTACTAACTCCATTCCCTCTCCGCTTTTCTCCAGGGAGATCCTGATGATGCCTTCTTTGTGTTCTTTAAAAGCATGCTTGAAAGCATTATTAATTAGCTCATTGAGAATGAGCCCGATAGGTATTGCTTCATCAAGATCAATTTCAAAAGGAACCACATCCAGCTGAATCTCTATATTCTTCTTGCCGCTGGTGTAAGCATTTTTTATCTCATCTGATAACTCCCGTATATAAGTGTCGAGAGGAATGTTGGACAAAGTTGATGACTCATACAGCTTCTCATGCACCTTGGCAATTGATTTGATGCGAGACTGGCTGGAAGACAATAAATCTTCGACTTCCTGGCTTACGTTATCTTTTTGAAGCTCCAGCAGGCTCGAAATAATAGCCAGGTTATTTTTTACCCTGTGATGAATTTCCTGCAACAGAATCTCCTTCTCTTTAAGGGACTCCTTAATTTGTTTGTCCTGTTTCTTTTGGGTTGAAATATCCCGCACGCTTCCTATAATAGCCTCGGGCTTGCCTTCTGAGTTCCGAACCAGCGTTCGTACATTATTCACCCACTTCCAGTTTCCAGAGCTGTCTTTAAGCCGGAATTCAACAAAGGGGAGGAATTCGTTGTCTTCGATATGGTCATACTTTTCTACTACCTGCTGAAGACGCTCCCGATCTTTGGGGTGCATTTTTGAAAAAATGAACGAGATTCCGCCATCCAGAAATTCCTCAGGTTTATAACCCAACATGGAGGTGATGGCCGGGCTCACATATTTGTACTGTCTGTCATCCAAATTCATTTTGTAGAGCACGTCTTTGGAGTTGGAAAGCACTTGCTTGAATCGCTCCTCACTTTCCCTGAGAGTTTTCATCCAAACCCTTGTACTGTTCAGAAAGCGGTATACCAGCCAAATACCGATTCCAATAAGCATAAGTCCAAGGGTTATCACGCTCCAGCGTAAAACAGAATTGACAAGACGAGCCAGGTTTCCCATTGCCGCCGAGAACCGAACTTCCAGATCGGTGAATTCATGGTCTATTTTTTCGATCCGGGTAACCCATTCTGTTTTTTGTTCTAAACTAATTTCAGATGACTGTCTCTGAGTTCGAATGGAATCTCCAAAGTGTATGAGATCGGTAATTTTTTCATCAGCCTCAGTCCACACGTCGATGGCAGTCTGAACTTGTGGAGTCCAGCTGAATCTTCGGAATACATTAATCATATGGGGGATATCTTCCGGGTGGTTCTTGCCCATCAAAAATCCTTCATACGCTTTCTGGTAGTCGTAATCGTTTTTAAGTAATTCTTCTCTTGCTACGCGATCGCCGATATTAACCCTAAGCACACTTTTGAAGTGATCGAATTCCTCATCATTGCCCGTGATGATGTAATTAGTGAGATGGATTACTGACTCTTTCTGAGCCTTGGTCCACATACCTTCTCCGCCAACATACCCGCGTATACCCGATGTGGTATTAATAGAAATGTTTACAATAAGGATTAGCAATAAAGCACAGACAATACCGAACGCAAAAAGGGCAACAACTTTCTGATCTACATCCGGGCGCTCTTTAACATTCTCTAAAGCCATATGTGCTAAATTTTAGTGTGTTAGGAAAATGCCCTAAACAATGGAGTAAAACAATGTGTTCGCAAACTATCGCATCAGTTTTTTGTACTTAATGCGGTGGGGTTGGTCATCAGTTATGCCGAGCCTCTGTTTACGATTCTCTTCGTACTCTTCATAATTTCCTTCAAACCAATACACCTGGCTGTTTCCTTCAAAGGCTAAAATATGAGTAGCAATTCGGTCGAGGAACCATCTATCGTGAGATATGACGACAGCACAGCCGGCAAATTCCAGTAAGGCTTCTTCCAGGGCTCGCAATGTATTTACATCGAGATCATTAGTAGGCTCATCAAGAAGCAGCACGTTAGCGCCTTCTTTCAGCATTTTTGCAAGGTGAACCCGGTTGCGTTCACCACCGGAAAGTTCGGTTACTTTTTTCTGTTGATCGCTACCGCTGAAATTAAAACGGGCTACATAGGCACGTGAATTCACTTCCCGGTTGCCCAGCTGAATAGTGTCTTGCCCGCCTGAGATTTCTTCCCAAATTGTTTTGGAAGGATCAAGAGGTCGCTTCTGATCTATATAGCCAAGATTTACGGTGTCTCCGGTTACCAACTCTCCGCTGTCGGGTTCTTCCTGACCGGTTATCATTTTAAATAGGGTGGTTTTACCGGCACCGTTTGGCCCGATCACCCCAACAATGCCCCCGGGAGGCAGCTTGAAGTTCATGTCTTCAATCAGCAGGCGTTCTTCAAAACCTTTGGTCACCTGGTCGGCAACAATCACCTTATCGCCAAGGCGTGGACCGGCGGGGATGAAAATCTCCATGTCGTCACGACGTTTATCGTGCTCCTCAGAAAGCAATTCCTCGTATTTGTTGATACGGGCCTTACTCTTGGCACGTCGTCCTTTAGGGTTCTGACGAATCCAGTCCAGCTCCTGCTTAAGTGTTTTTTGACGTTTGGATTCTTCTTTCTCTTCCTGCTCCAGTCGTTTGGATTTTTGTTCCAGCCATGAGCTGTAGTTGCCTTCAAACGGAATCCCTTCGCCATGATCCAGTTCAAGAATCCAGCCGGCCACATTGTCGAGGAAGTAACGGTCGTGAGTTACGGCAATAACAGTTCCTTCATAGCGATCCAGATGTTGTTCCAGCCAGCCAACAGATTCAGCATCCAGGTGGTTGGTCGGTTCATCCAGCAACAAAACATCGGGTTTTTTGAGCAGTAAACGACAAAGGGCAACACGGCGGGCTTCACCACCGGAGAGCACCTTAACGGAAGTATCGCCGGGAGGGCACCGAAGGGCATTCATCGCTTGCTCCAGCTTGCTGTCGATATCCCAGGCTTCAACCTGATCAATTTTTTCCTGCAGCTTAGATTGCCTTTCAATCAATTTCTCAAAGTCAGCATCCGGATCACTGAAAGCAGCATTCACTTCTTCATATTCTTTCAGCAGGTCTATGGTTTCCTGCACGCCTTCTTCTACAATTTCCTTCACGGTTTTAGAAGGATCGAGCTTGGGCTCCTGCGACAGATACCCGAAAGTGATTCCTTTCTGAATGCTGATATCGCCCTGGTAGTTCTGGTCTTCTCCGGCAATAATTCGCAGCAGGGTAGATTTACCCGCACCGTTTAAACCCAGCACACCAATTTTAGCTCCGTAGAAAAAGGAGAGGTAAATATCTTTAAGTACCGTTTTGTTGGGTTTGTAAGTTTTGCTTACCCCAACCATAGAAAAAATGATCTTATTGTCGCTCAATGAAATACGTATTTATTAGGATTAACAAGATGTTGAAGGTACGAAATGCGCATTGATTTTTTGAACACCTTTCGAAATTAAGTTTTTGCTGAAAACCCGAAAATTTTGGAATGGTACCAAAGGAAAGAGGCATCGACTTTCTTATCGATGCCCCTGGAAAATACTTTAGCAAAAAATTTTACCCGAGTGCTACATCTAATACCATCATCACCACAAAGCCAAGCATAACGCCTAAAGTAGCCAGGTCAGCATTTCCGTGAAGCTGACTTTCCGGAATCAATTCCTCAACCACCACATAGATCATGGCGCCGGCGGCAAATGCAAGTGCGTACGGCAGAATAGGCGTGATGAAAATTACGGCCGCAGCTCCTATCACAGCAGAAACCGGCTCTACAATACCGGAGAGCTGTCCATAGTTGAAGCTCTTAAACCGGCTCAGCCCATCACGACGAAGCGGCATAGAGATAGCAATACCTTCCGGAAAGTTTTGAATACCAATACCAATAGCCAGCGTAATAGCTCCGGCCACTGTTGCCCCGCCAACCATATCAAGCCCCAGGCTTGCTGCTCCAAAAAGAACTCCAATAGCTAAACCTTCCGGTATGTTATGCAATGTAATGGCTAATACAAGCAGGGTGGCTCGCTTCCATTTGGTGTCTACGCCTTCCGCTTCATCGCGTGGTAAGCCGATGTGCAGGTGGGGAACATAGGCATCACAAATTCTCAGGAAGACCCCGCCAAGTAAAAAACCAATGGCTGCAGGAATCCAGCCAATCATTCCCTGGGCTTCGGCCAGTTCAATTCCGGGTATAATTAATGACCACACGCTCGCTGCAATCATAACACCGGCAGCGAAACCCATCATACCATCCAATAATTTGTAGTTGATGCCTTTCGTAAAAAAGACAAGAGCCGCTCCAAGCGATGTTACACCCCAGGTGAATAATCCCCCCATCAAGGCTTGTACAATAGGATTTAGTTCAAAAAACCAGTTTGGTAAGAATTCCATAAATTTTTTGTTTTGAATATAACAATTTGCTTCGACTTACTAAAAACTTAGTTAAGGCTAATGTTTATGTTAAATAATTTTCAGATTAAAGGATTCATAATTTTACTACCTTATCGATTGAACTATGATAATCAGGCATGAGTAACGATATTTTAGCTTTTAAGGAGCCTATCCGGGATGGGTTGATCCGCATACTTTTGCGAATCGGCGATATAGAATGTGAAGTTGAAAATGATGCGCCTGACTTCGTAGATCCGCTCGAAGATCACCCTACCATAACGATTACACCCGAAGCAGACCTTAAAGATATTACCGATGCCTTTATGGACAGTTACCCGCTGGTGTTGAACAAGAGAAAGTCCAGAGAGGACAAGATAGTATGGAGTTTGCCGGGGGGTGGTATTTGGTTTGATATGGAAATGGATAACGTAAAGGAAGTATGGCTCACGGAATTCAGCTTTTTTATTGAGAGTGAAAAACCCCGATACCTTGCGTACTACATCCGTGATGTTGAACACAATATAGAGTGGCTGCAACCGGACGCCCAATCCGGAGAAATCCGATCTTTGAGTACCTTCAAAAAGAAATTCACGCCACCGCCGGTATCGGAGCGGAATGTGTACTCAGGGGGGGAAATTCTGAAATGTGCCGATATGCTCGGCCGCGCCATCAAAAAAATTGACATGCGCACACAGGAGGCCCTGGTCAGGTTTAATACCGAAAAAGGAAACCTGGAACCGCTGCTCATCGGGATGGCCGAGAAGCTGGGATACACCGTGAAATCTCTTGACAAAGAAGTGATTGAACGTGAGGGCGAGAAGGGCAGAAGCGTTAGCCATTCTATTTCTTTACAATAAAAACCCGGCACTTTTTGGGGAGTCACCGGGCTTAAACTCCAAAATAGAAAGCTGAAGTACTAACCTTCCTGTTTCCAGAAGATGATGCCTCCGGCTTGTTTACCGGTCTCTACAACATCAACGCGCTCTAAGGTTTTTAGGTTGATGATATCTACGGAGCCGGGTTCACCACCAATGCCTTCAACTGAAATAAATGCGTAGTTGTTATCGGGTGAAATAGCTACACCGTGGCTTACCTTTCGGCTGTTTTTAATTTTTGCCAGTTCCTTACCGGAGCTCAAATCCCAAACACCGGTTGCTCCTTCTCCTTTATATGTTACCACTAACAGCTTACCATCGTGGCTGACTTCGAGGTTGTACGGTGCTTTTCCGGTTTTCCAACGCTTGGTTACTTCCCATTTGTCGGTGTTGATTTCGAGAACCTCATCAGAACCGTTGGCTGCAACATATACCAGGGGTTTTGTGGGGTGAGGATCAGCCCAGGTGGGTTTTTCAACTGGTTTGTGCATCATCTCACCATGATTCATTCCGGAGTGATCCATATCGGCCGACATCTTTCCACTCATTTTTTTACCGGAGAGCTTGAGCTTTCTCTGTACTTCAAGAGTTTCGGTATCAATTTCAATCAGTTCGTCAGTCATCATAGATACATGATACTGCCGGGTCCCTGAACTGTTAATACGTGAACCATGAGGCATAATGCCGGTTTCGATATCGGAGAGTCGGGTCATTGATTCAGGCTCAACCACCGAAACGGTACTGGGCTCCATATCTCCGTGGAGGTTGAAATTCACTACATAAAGTAAACCCGTAGTTGAGGAAATATCCATACTGGCAGGAAACATGCCCAGTTCCACTTCTCCAATAAACTCGTTGGTTCCGGTTTCGAACTTCCAGAGTTTACCATAGGGCATTCCGTGGGCAATGCTTACAAACCAGTGCTCTCCATCCGGGGAGATGGTGAGACCGTGCGGCCCTTCGTTTTCCTGAGGCCAGGTACCCACCCGTATGGTTTCTGCAATTTCACCCTTCTGAGTTTCACCGTCGAAATGTACCAGATGAACTTCATCATCTGACTCTGCGGCTACATACACATAATAGTCTTGAGCATAGGAATTGGAGGTTCCCCAAAAAAGGAAGCCTCCAACACACAATGCAAATAAAGCTCTCTTAAAACTCATAGTCTTGATGCTTTTTTCGTTTAGTTGGTTCCCTGCTGAGGTTTGTCAACCAGTTTTATAGACCATAATCCTGAGTTCCAGTCAGAGATGAAAATATGGCCTTTGTATGGTTGTGGTCCCCAGGTAAAGGGTGCGTTTGGTACCAGTGCATCGGGGTGAGTGGGCTCAAACTTGGCAATCTCGCGTCCCTGATCGTACAGGTTACCCATTAGCTCTCCGGAAATATCAACGATGCGAAGGCCGGCGTTGTAGTAAGCCACAAAAAGCAGATCGTCAACAACCCAAAAGTTATGCGTTCCTGCTTCAGGAACCTGGTATCGAGCTACTTCAGTTGGTTGGTCCCAGCCATCAAATTGAATAAAGTGAATCCAGCCGGCAGCTGCTACCGGATTGCTTCTGGAAGGAAGTCCGTTCGGGAAAGCTTCATCTCCGGCAATCACATAAAAATCACCTGTTGATTTACTTTTGAATGGGAATGCGGCATGATTCCATCCACTTGGATAAGAATAACTTCCCAACTGAACAGGATTTTCGGGAGATCCACCGGCGGTTCCCATTTCTCCTTCCTGGGCACCAATATCAACGGCTACTACACCATCGCTCCAGTTGGAGGAATAGGCAATTCCGTCTTCAATCCAAACATCGTGGATCGAGTGTCCGGGAGTGTCAAGCTCAAATCGGCCAACAGTCTGTGGGTTTTCCGGGTCTTCAATATTAATGATATCGTAACGGCGACCATTATTAACTGCATATACATGATCTTCGTAAATAAACGCATTGTGCACACCGCCGGTCAGTCCTTCATTATACTCGGAGAGGATTTTTACATCCCGGGGATTACTTACATCAAGAACCACCATTCCGTTCTTACGATTTGAAGCACCTTCACGGGTGATTACTCCAATGGTTCCGTCTTCAGAAATTTTCACGTCATTAACGGTGCGGGCATCCACGCGTACAGTATCGATAGGTGTGATATTAGCCGGATCGGTTACATCCCAGAAATAGGCATCGCCGTTGGCACCCCATGTTCCTGTGATGGCATAGTCTCTGCCGTCCACACCTTCCCAAACCCAAAGGTCGGATGTATGAACATCAAGTACTTCGCCATGCCCAACTACTTCAATTTCTTGCTGTACGTTGCGGTCTTTAACCCGAACAATTTGCTCTTCAAATACATCTCCGGAGCGAGCGGTGAGGGTAAAAATACCCGGCTTGTTGGCTACAAATTTTCCATTCTGAGAAACTTGTCCTTCGGCACCTTGTCCCAGGTTATCATCCGGCTGAGCGGTGTAAGAATAGGTGATCGGAGCATCTACTTCCTTACCGTTATTGCCGAGTGCTTTAGCGTCAAAGGTGATCACATCTCCGGTCCGCACTTCAGTTTCGGTATTACCAATGGTGATGGAAGCAGTAGGATTCTGTTTCACAGTTACATTAAGTGTGGCTTTTTTACCTTCCGACTCAGCCGTGATTTTGGCTTTACCGGGCTTTTGAGCTACCAGTTTGCCGTGGCTTACCATAGCTACCGATTGGTTGTCGCTGGAGATATTCAGATCCGGGTTTTCACGAATCAGGTCCATCGCATCAATCACATGTACATTCAAATCGATGGTTGTTTTGGAGTAGATGTTTTCCGGTACATCCACAAATTCTACCTTGGCAATAGGCGGATACGGAACATTGATCTCGAACTGCTTAATCACACGCTGATCCCGCGGGCCGGAGCGCAGAACAATAGCGGAATACGTGCCCGGTTTGTTGGCTTTTACAAGTCCGCTTCTGGATACTTCCAGGTCCCGGCCGTTCCGGGAATAAAATAGAAGGGTGTCGGGAAGGGCTTCACCGTCTTCGGTCATCAAAGTGGCTTTAAGTTGAAGTTCATCCCCAACTTTTACTTCCACGGGATCGGGTTCGATTACAATTTTTAAAGAGCTTGCATCCTGCGCAAAAAGAGAGGTGCTACCAATAAGCAGGATGGAGGCTAAAATTTTTAATGCTTTTGCCATGTCAGGTAAAATTAGTTAATAGATAAGTGGTTTTTATTAAGACCTGTAATAAATCAAAAAAAAGTGAGAAATGAACTATTTGTCGTTCTAAAGTCTGCTCTTTTGAGCTCATTTTTCCTTATTTTACAGAATCCTGTTTTTCGATATGACAAAGGAATTTTATTCTTGTCATTCGTTGTTCCTACCAACCAAAACCAACTCATTTTTTCTTACATAGATGGACATTAATTTCGAGAAAGAAGTATTTGCCCGCCGCCATAACGGACCCACTCAGGAATCAACCCAAAAAATGCTGGAGGTCATCAAAGCCGATTCTGTTGATAAGCTGATTGACGAAACCATCCCCGAAGGTATTCGCTTAGACAAACCGATGGACCTGCCCGGGGCATTAAGTGAACATGATTTTCTGACGGAATTCAAAAAACTGGCTTCTAAAAATAAAATCCATAAGTCGTTCATTGGCATGGGCTATTACGATACGCTCGTTCCCAATGTCATCAAAAGAAATATTCTCGAAAATCCGGGTTGGTACACCGCCTACACACCCTATCAGGCTGAAATTGCCCAGGGCCGGCTGGAGGCACTCATTAATTTTCAGACCACCGTCAGCGACCTGACCGGAATGGAGCTGGCCAACGCTTCTTTGTTGGATGAGGGAACAGCGGCCGCGGAAGCCATGAGTATGCTGTACGGACAGCGTCGAGGCAAGAAGCGTAAAGAGGCGGAAGTTTTTTTTGTATCGGAATTGTGTCACCCTCAAACCATCGAAGTTCTGCAAACCCGAGCTGAACCGATTGGGGTAGAAGTGAGAGTAGGAGATCATCATGAATTGGATGTGACTGATTCGGAATTATTTGGCATTCTGCTTCAGTACCCGGCAACTGATGGTAGCGTGGAAGATTACACGAATATTATTGAGGCAGCACATGAACACGACGTATATGCTGTGGTAGCTACAGATTTATTGAGCCTGACGTTACTGAAAGCTCCGGGTGAAATGGGAGCCGATGTGGTAGTTGGTTCTTCTCAAAGATTTGGCGTACCGATGGGATACGGTGGGCCGCACGCCGCCTTCTTTGCCACCAAAGAAGATTTTCAGCGAAAAATTCCGGGACGAATTATCGGTGTTACCCAGGATGCAGAAGGCAAGCCGGCTTATCGAATGGCGCTGCAAACCCGTGAACAGCACATTCGCCGGGAGAAAGCTACTTCCAATATTTGTACCGCCCAGGTGCTGCTTGGGGTGATGGCCGGGATGTATGCGGTTTATCACGGACCGGAAGGCCTCAGGAACATCGCATCTAAAGTTCACGGCTTAACCAAACTGACTAAAGCCGGACTGGAAAAGATGGGAGTCGAGGTTCAAACCGAAACCTATTTTGATACCCTGACGGTTAAGGCAGATGCCGCCAAAGTGAAAGCGGTAGCTGAACAACATGAGGTGAACTTCCGCTATGTGGACGAAAATACCATCGCCCTTTCTTTTGATGAAGCCAAGAACCTGGAAGATGCTGAGTTGGTACTTACCATTTTTGCAGAAGCCCTCGGTAAAGAGAACAGTTTTGACGTTCAGGCTGAATCCCAACAGGTGAAAGTGGATTATCCTGAAAACCTGGCTCGCCAAACTGATTACCTGGATCACCCTGTATTTAACTTGTACCATTCGGAGCACGAAATGCTTCGGTACATGAAGCGACTGGAGAATAAAGACCTCTCGCTGGTACATTCCATGATTTCACTGGGATCCTGTACTATGAAGTTGAATGCCACGGCCGAAATGATTCCTGTTACCTGGCCTGAGTTTGGTCAAATTCACCCCTTTGCTCCCCGGGAACAGGCTGAGGGTTATACGCAATTATTTAATGAACTGAACGACTGGCTGTGTGAGATTACCGGTTTTGCGGGGATGTCGCTTCAGCCCAATTCCGGTGCGCAGGGAGAATATGCCGGATTGATGACCATTCGTGCTTACCACAAAGCCAACGGTGATGATCATCGGAATGTAGCACTGATTCCTTCATCTGCTCATGGAACCAATCCTGCCAGTGCAGTAATGGCCGGCATGGATGTAGTTGTAGTAGATACCGACAGCCATGGCAATATCTCAAGTGACGATCTTGAGGCTAAAGCTGAAAAATACAGCGACCGCCTGGCTGCGCTCATGATTACCTATCCATCAACGCATGGCGTGTTTGAACATAAAGTGAAGGATTTCTGTGAAATTATTCACAAGCATGGCGGACAGGTTTACATGGATGGTGCAAACATGAATGCACAGGTTGGACTAACCAGCCCCGGTGAAATCGGTGCAGATGTGTGTCACTTAAACCTGCACAAAACATTTTGTATCCCACACGGCGGGGGCGGACCCGGAATGGGCCCAATTGGAGTAGCTGAACACCTTACTCCATTCCTGCCTTCTCATTCAGTAATTAAAACCGGTGGAGAAAAAGGAGTTAATGCCATTTCCGCAGCTCCATGGGGTAGTGCCAGCATTCTTACTATTTCCTACGCTTATATCCGAATGATGGGAGCCAACGGGTTAACGGATGCTACGAAATATGCTATCCTGAATGCCAACTATCTGAAAGATCGCCTTAAAGATCATTATGAAATTCTTTATACCGGCAAAACCGGCCGTTCGGCCCACGAGTTTATCGTGGATCTTCGTCCGTTTAAGCAATCGGCCGGAATTGAATCCGTGGACGTAGCAAAGCGACTGATGGATTATGGCTTCCACGCTCCAACGATGAGCTTCCCGGTTCCGGGGACGCTGATGATTGAGCCTACTGAAAGTGAGTCGGTTGAAGAGCTGGATCGTTTCTGTGATGCCATGATCTCCATCCGAAAAGAGATACAGGAAATTGAAGACGGCATTGCCGACAAAGACGACAACGTACTTAAGCATGCTCCACATACACAGCGCGTGATTATGGCTGATGACTGGAACCGAAGCTACTCCCGTGAAAAAGGAGCCTTCCCGCTGGAAGACCTCAAATACGATAAGTTCTGGCCGTCCGTTTCCCGTGTTGATGATGCCTATGGCGATCGTAACCTGGTGTGCTCTTGCATTCCGATGTCGGCGTATGAAGAAGGGATTGAAGCCGTATAGAATAGCTTGAACATCCAACAAGGAACTTCCAACGTTGAAAGTTGAACGTTTTTTGAACCTTGATTTTCGGGATTAGAGGATGACCGGGATTTTTTGAACTTGTTGGAGGAACGATTCCTGAAATCTATGTTGTAATCAAGTCTACCTTACTCGCTTCGATTGCTCTGCGTCGGAGCGAAAGCTCTGGAAGGATGCGAAAATCCTATTCTTTTTTAAAATCCTTCACTCCGGAATACACCGGTATATCCATTCGGTTTTGTTTGGGTACCAGAGGGCAGGAATATTTGGTGTTATACACACAATAGGGGTTGTAAGCTTTGTTGAAGTCGATGATGACCGAATCACCGGCGGGAATCCACATTTCCAGGTAACGACCACCGCCGTAGGTTTCTTCCCCGTTGGTTTCATCACTGAAAGGCAAGAAGAGATAGTTTTTATACTTTTCTGTTTCCCTCAGCTCGTGACTTTGAAATACATCCAGGGAAACGGGCCGGCCGTAAACGGAGAAATGGAGTTCCCCGTACTTCTCATAGGTTTTAACTTCTGAAGTGGTGGTCGGCATTTTAAAAGGCGGCTGATTGGGAGTTCTGATGAACTTAGCTTTGATGTAATAATCCAGGTTGATGGGGAAGTAGTCCAGCCCGGTGAATCGCTCAAAATCTTCTTCTTTCAACGGCGAAGTATCTCGATTCTGGAAGGCCTGATCTAAAGAATCCTGATAGGATTTAATTTCATTAATTAGGTATGTATCCGGTTGCTGCCCCAAAGCATAACTCATCCCGCTAACTATTAAAACAGCAGTTAATAATAAGGTGCGCATGTTCATAGGAAGGATTTATTCAGTTACGGAGCTTTTAATTCGGATGTCGGCCTCAAGCGTACGATGAACCGGGCATTTCCTGGAGATGTCCAGAAGTTTATCGAGCTGTTCCTGGCTTAAATCTCCTTTAACAATCAGCTCTTTTTCGATGACGTCGATCTTACTTTTGGGGTCTTCACAATTCTGGCAGTCTTCGTCGTGGCGTTTGTTGTGGCGAAGTTCCAGATACAAATCTTTCACCGGCCAGCCTTTTCGTTCGGCATACATTTTCACCGTCATAAGTGTGCATGATCCTAACCCCATCAAGAGGTAATCATACGGATCGGGGCCCTGATCTTCGCCTCCATCTACATGTTCCGGCTCGTCGGCGAGGAGTTCATGCTTTCCCGCTGTAAGTGTAGTTTTAAACTTTTCATTTTCGGGCAGGTGGACGTGTAAAATCTTCTTTGCGTTTTCTTCACTCATTTCAGAAATGTTAAATGATGAATGTTAAATTTTAAATGGCAGTATGTCTCGTTCTTGAATGAACTTAACATTTAGCATTTAAAATTTAAGATTCATAATTCCATAACAATCATCTAATCAATTCATAACACTTGGGATAACCCATGATAACATAGGCCGGCGATCTTTGTCTCAAATAATCATCTCAGACTATGAAAAGATCAATCGATACCGTTGTAATATCTGATGTTCACCTCGGAACCATTGGCTGTCATGCTGTCGAACTGGCCCAATATCTGAATTCCATCGATCCCAAGCGAGTCATTCTAAATGGGGACTTTGTGGATATGTGGAACTTCCGGAAATATTACTGGCCGGAATCCCACATGCACGTCATCCGAATGCTTATCACCATGATGACCAACGGAGTGGATATCTATTACCTGACGGGCAATCATGACGAAACCTTACGAAAAGTCTCCAGCCTGCAGTTGGGTCCGCTGTTTATTAGGGACAAACTGGTGCTTGAGTTGAACGGGGAGAAGGTCTGGTTTTTCCACGGGGATATTTTTGATGTGACCATGAAACACAGTAAGTGGATTGCCAGGCTGGGCGGACAAGGATATGAAATGTTGATCCTGATAAACCGCTGGATGAACTGGATATCTCAGAAAATGGGATATGGGAAGTTCTCATTATCCAAAAAAATTAAAGATGGGGTAAAGACAGCCGTCAATTTTATCGATGACTTTGAAGTGACGGCGATGGAGCTGGCCATTGATGAAGGGTACGATTACGTGGTATGCGGGCATATCCATCAGCCCAAAATACGCGGGTATGAAAATGAGAAAGGGTCGGTGATTTATCTCAATTCCGGAGACTGGGTGGAAAACCTGACTTGCCTTGAATATGACGGAGGAGAATGGAACCTGTATCGCTATTCCGAAGATACGGTTTTACAAGAGAACCCAAGGATTAACCAGCTTATGAAGAGCCATACGCTTAATAAAAAACTGATGATTGGATGAAAATACTTTATGGTATTCAGGGTACAGGGCACGGGCATATAAGTCGGGCACGGGTGGTGTTGCCTAAACTTAGAGAACATGCGGAGGTGGATGTGCTGGTCAGCGGTTATAATTACAAGATGAATATTGACGGAGAGATTACCTACAAAGCCCGCGGACTCAGCCTGGCTTATGACAATAACGGGAGCGTGGATATGCTGGAAACAGCGCTAAATCTTCATCCTATCAAGTTTATACAGGATATGCAGGCTATCCCGATTGAAGAGTACGATTTTGTGGTGAATGACTTTGAACCGGTGTCGGCATGGGCAGCTAATGGAGCCGGAATTCCCTGCGTAGCCATCAGTCATCAGGCTTCATTTTTGTCAGGTAAAGCTCCGCGTCCCGTTAAGAAATCGATTGTGGCCGAGCAGGTGATGAAGCACTTTGCTCCTTGTACGGCAGCGGTAGGTTCTCATTACCTGCGATACGATGACTTTATTGAACCACCCATCATTCGCCGACAAATCCGGAATTTGAACCCTGTACAGGGGAATCATATTACTGTTTACCTGCCTGCCTTCGATCACCAAAGCTTGTGCAGCATATTCAATCAGGTTCCGAAAGTGCAATGGCATGTCTTTTCTCCAGATTGTGAGGAGATTTACACGAAAGGGAATGTGAAAGTATATCCGGTTGGGAAAGAAACTTTTCTGGAGAGTATTGAAAGCTGCTTGGGGATCGTATCTGCTACCGGATTTGAAACCACTGCTGAAGCTATGTTACTGGGAAAGAAGCTGCTCACCATTCCCATCAAAAACCAATACGAGCAGCTGTGCAATGCCGAAGCTCTTACCCGGCTGGGAGGAACGGTGGTTTATCATATAAATCAGCACTTCCCACAAACTTTATCCCGTTGGATCGATGAGGGATTGGCTTTGAATCTGCCTGAAATTTCGGATGAGGATGAGTTGGTCCAAAAAGTACTATACGCTGGAATAGGTGAGGGAATATCGAGCAAGAAACGCCGAACGGAGAAGGCGGAAGCGGTTTAAGCAGCAGGGTTTCTATCTCATTACTATTAGAACACAGATTATGCGGTTGGCTGCTGTTTTATATTGATAGCTGAATGCAACTTGTTCTCGTTCCGCCGCTCTGCTCTGTGATGAGGATAAAGGGAAGAAATAAATTCACACAATATTATTTAAAGCTTTTGGCGGAGGGTAGTTAGAGGAATTTCTTGCATTTCCTGTTGTGCTTATTCATTCCCGGATACCGGCGTAATCGTTTTAACGAAGAAAAACGCATCTGTTACTTCAGGCCAATTGGCTTCAAGTTCAACATAACCGAATGGCTTGGCGAGAAGGCGCTGGCTAAGCCAATTACCTTCGTCAGAAAGGTCTCTGAGATTAATAAATGTATGATCTCTGCCGGTTTCACCAAGCAGGTACTCTATACTGCCGGTTGATGATAAGGTTACCGGAGAGGGATTTGAATCAAACCAACGAGCCCAGTTTCCGGTTAGTCCGGTAAAGTTTATAGTGAATAGCTCATCCTCAAAATACTGTCCGGCTACTTTTCCCGCTGTTTCAAAATCGGCAAAAGAGAAATCCGGGTCTTCAGGTGCTACAATATCACTCATATCTCGTGCAAGGTGTACATTTGCAGCCCAAACAATGATTTTCTTCGAAGGATGTAATTCTTCAGCTATCCAGATCAGGTTCTCGCCCATTTGCAGGTCCCTTAATCCTCCGGTTGAATTGGAGGGTCCCCCGTTTTTGGCAATCCACCTGCGTTCTGCTTCATTTTCAATACTCAAAATCATCTGCTCCCAGAACAGGTCTATTTCTTCGGATTTGATATCTTGAAGTACGTCATCGAATATAGCTTTCTCAGCTTCGGTTATAGCTGTCTGTTGCCATTTATATTCAACTAAGTTCTGAAGAAGGTCTTCAAATGTTTGCCAATTACTACTTTGAAAATCTATAGAGCTGTTGGAAAGAGCAGATTTTAGATCATCTACCAAAGACAATGGGGCTAAGGAAAAGAAATCAGAATCCATGCCTTCAATAATTAATGAGCCGGTTGAAATTTTATCCTTAAGTAGTTCGATCATTGGGGCAAACTCATTGGCGTTCGTCCAAATTGAGTAAATCGAATTTTTCAGATTGTCCTCAGCGTTTTCTCCCTGTTCAATGTTTTGTATGGCCCGGTGAATATCATATAGCGGAGATTCAAAAACCAGTACTTCAAAACCTTTTTCTTCAATCAGATATTCGGCTACCCGCGTTTTGGCTTCAAAAATATTCCCTTCACCATGAGTTGCTTCCCCAAGCGTTACAACTCTTGCATCACCGATTGAATTGCCAAGTATTTCCAGATCAGCATAGTCTTTATTATTAGGATCGATTGAAATGTCTGATGTATTATTGACTAAATACTCGACTCTGATTTCTTCTTCGCTTGGTTTGTTAGAAGAGGTGCTACACCCAATTAGAATAACGATTAGTAAAAGGGATCCCGAAAATAGTACGCTTCTGGTAATCATGATTATATGCGTTTTATAGTTTACCGCTATTTTAATACACGCCCGAACAGGCAGATTGATCATGATTACGGTGGAGTAACAGTAAGGTTACTTACAAATACTTCTCCCGAATAATCTCTTTATGATGCAGCTCGTGGCCGGCAATGATGAAAGGGATAGAACGGACCGTAAACTCCACACCGCTGGCAGTGCCTTTCAGGGAAATCATCTCTTTGGTCATGTTCTGGAAAAGGTGAATGGTGGAAATGCGGACGGCTAAATATTCATTCGCGAGGTTGTGGATGGTCCGGCTGTTGTAATTGGAATACTTCACGTAATCATCCTGCTCCATGGAGGGAAGCGGATTTGGGTCTCGGCGGGAAAAGGCCAGCCCGCGATAACTAAACACCCGTTCGGTTTCTAATATGTGGCCGATTACCTGCTTTACCGTCCATTTGCCTTCAGCGTATGCATGGAAAGCTTTATCCCCGGGTATGGCATTGATAAAGGTGTACATCTCATGCATTTGAGTATTCAGCGTTTCGATGATGTTCCCCTTGGGAACGTGAGAAACGTAGCCTGCATAGTAATGCGCATACTCTGAACTTGAAGGGTATTCATTATCCCAGGCTGACATGATGTATCTCCTCTATAAATTTTAACAACCAATTGTATATAGCTAAAAAAATCCCGCATCTCAATTAAGAAATGCGGGATTGAAATTAGTCAGTGAAAGCGACTATTCAGGAATAGAGTGACTTTCAACCGTCAGCTCTGCAGCTACCTGCTCGTCAACATAGGTGACGACGGAATACGCATACATAACCCCGCCGGCTTCGTTCCAGTCAGAATACACGCTTTTAGCTTCCTGTCGCTGTCCGGTTTGTGGATTCATCTCGGTATAACGACTCATATGAGGGAGACCGGTTTCCTGGTCCAGCAGGTAAGTTACCTTAACCTGATCGTTGGTCATTCTAACCACCGCATAGTCTTCTCCGTCAGCGGTTTCATCACCAAGGTATTCAGCCTGAATATCCTCATGGTTGATGGCAATGGAGAGGTAATTACGCTTCATTTCATTCAGCATAGGCTTAGCCATTTGTGGAGGCAGCTGACGCTGCTGGCCGCCCATCTGCATGGTTCCGCCTCCGTCTTTGAAGCTCATGGTCATTTGACCCTGTGGTGTTGTAAGGTTTCGTTCGGTGGAGTAATCCGCGAAGTTGGTGACGGACGAGTTTTGGATGTCCATATCACCCATGGGTGTCTTCTGCGTGATTACCGATTTTTCCTGAACGGCAACCACATCGCTGCCCGGTTCTATCAGGGCATTCGCCATTTTTTCGAGCCATTCTTTTCCTTTGGTTGCATCACCGTCAACCACCGGTTCGTCTGAACCCGGCTCCGGAATGGTAATATCAACTTCATTTACATCTCCGAATTGCTGCAGCTGATCTCCTATTTCATCTTTGTTGCCAACCACCATGATTTGCAGGTAATCAGGATTTAAGTATTCTTTGGCAACGCGCTGAACATCTTCAATGGTTGTGTTCTTTACGCCTTCAATGTATTGATCAAAAGCATCCCCGGGCAGGCCACGGTAATCATACGACATCTGCTGGCTGAGCACTTCCTCATAGCTGTCGTACTCAAACACCGATGAGTTCAGGATTTGATCTTTGGTATCCTGCAATTCTTTTTTGGTGATGGGTTCATTCTGAAGACGGCGAATTTGCTCGATGACTGCTTCGATGGCTTCAGCGGTTGTAGAGCTCTTGGTAGATACACCGGCAAAGAAAAATCCGGGGTAGAAGGAGTTCATGCTGTATTGACCAAAGGCCGAATAGGCGAGCCCCATTTCAGTTCGGATAACCTGCATCAACCGGCCGGAAAAACCACCACTAAGTACACGGTTCATTACCTGAATTTGCGGATAATCAGGATTGTCGCGCATACCACCCAGGTGGCCCATCAGGATGAAACTCTGGTTTACATCCGACTTGTGAGCAAAGTTGATAGTGCTTTGTGGCTCATAATCAACTTCAGGGAAGTTGAGTGAGGTTTCTCCACCGGAAGGAATGTTGCTAAAAGCTTCTTCCAGTTTTTGCTTCATTTCGGAAGCATCGAAATCACCAACCACACCAATCATCATATTCTCAGATACAAAATGATCTTTATGGAAATTGACGATGTCTTCCCGGGTTATGTTGTCGATGGTTTCATATTCCGTAGTTCGGGCATACACCGATTCAGGACCATAAATCAGCTTCTGAAATTCGCGAACGCCTACACTTTGCGAGTTATCATTTCGGCGTGAAATGCTGCTTTTGGTCTGAGTTTTTGCAAGCTCAATCTTGTCATCCGGAAAAGCCGGGTTGGTAAGCAGGTCGATGAATATGGGAAGCAATTCATCAAAATCTTCTGCCAACACATTCATCCAGGCACTGCCGGATGTAAACCCAATACCCGTTTCCATACTCGCTGCTTTGTTTTCAAGCAGTACGTTGAGGGAATCGGCAGGGATAGACTGTGTTCCTCCTGATCGGATAACGGTTCCGGTAATGGAAGCCAGGCCTTCTTTTTCGGCAGACACTAAAACGCCCCCGGTTTTAATATTCACTCGCAGCTCGATTAGAGGAAGCTCGGTGTCTTCCAGTAAATAGTAGGTGATGCCATTATCGGCCGTGGAAGTTTCTACCTCAGGAACCTGAAAGCTGTTCAGCTCCGGGTATTTGATCTCATCGTACTTCTTTTGTGCAAAAAGCGCAGAACTTGTGAGTGCTAACGCGAGGCACAAAAGACTTAATCTTTTCATAGTTGTAATCATTTTTCCAGCATCCATTCTTTTAAAAATTCTGTTATTGATTCGCATCTGCAACCTCCCCGGCCAGAGCATTCACAATGGAACCTACCGTTCGGTTTTCTTTCACTAAATATTTCTTCGCCACGCGCTGAATATCTTCAATCGTCACCGCTTCAAGGTCTTCAAGGTTGGTGAATACTTTTTTCCAGTCGCCTTGCAGTGATTGAGCCTGTCCAAGTCGTACAGCGAGGCCTGAGTTGGAATCAAGTCCACGAATTAACCCGGCGCGTGCATTGGTTCGAACGCGGTCAAGTTCTTCCTGCGTAATTTCACCGTTTTTGATTTTTTCCAGCTCTTCGTAAATGGCAGTTTCGAGAGTGTCGGTGTCATATCCGCGGTTCGGTACGGCCAACAGGGCGAACATACTCTCATATTTGGTTCCCGGAACCCCATTCAGGTTTTGGAAGCCAAGAGCAACCTGTTCCTTTTCAACAAGTCGCTTGTATAATTTGGAAGTCCTTCCGCCCACAAGAATATTACTAAGCAGATTTAAGGCATTGTGATCAGGATGCTGATCGTTCACCGTATGGTATCCCAATAACAAAAATGGCTGGGATTGTTGCTCGATGGTGAATCTTTTTTCTGCAATTTGCTCAGGTTCTTCGGTGAAGATCGGAGGAGGGGTAGGGCCTTTCTTCAACCGCCCAAAATAGGTTTTTGCCAGTTTCCGAACTTCATTTGGGTCCACATCACCGGCAATGGCAATGGTGATGTTATTGGGTACATAATAGGTCTCATAAAACTCACGGGCATCTTCCATCGTTGTTGCGGTGATATCAGAATGCCAGCCGATGTTTGGAGTTCCGTAGGGGTGAGCTTTATAAGCAGTGGTCAGAAAAGCCTCGTATAGTTTCCCAACCGGACTTGATTCATAACTTGATCGGCGTTCTTCACGAACCACTTCTTTTTCTTTATAGAACTCGCGGAACACCGGATTCAGAAAGCGATCAGATTCCAGGCTAAACCAAAGCTCAATTCGGTTTTCCGGAAGGCTGTAGAAATAGTTGGTGCGGTCGGCACTGGTAGTGGCATTCATTCCCGTACCCCCGTTGCGATTCACAATCTCAGAAAATTCATTGTTAACCACATACTGTCCGGCTTCTTCCTGAAGGGCTTCAAACTCGCTCCACAGCTTATTAATTCTTGTAGAATCAGGATTGATGGAATGTTTTTCTTCCAGCCACTTTTGGTAGGTAGCATCCAGTTTCTGAAGTACTTTCTTTTCTTTTTTCCAGTTGCTGGTTCCCACCTCATGAGTTCCTTTAAAAGCCATGTGCTCAAAAACGTGAGCAAGTCCGGAATTCCCAAGTGGGTTGTTTGCACCCCCGACGTTTACATAGGTGGCAAAACTGACTACCGGAGCAACCGGACGTTCTATGACAACAAATGTAAGTCCGTTATCGAGGGTGAACTCGGTTACTTTCTCTTCAAACTCCTCAAGGTACTGTGCCTGTACACCCGAAAACGAAATGGCGAGCAACAGCAATGAGGTTACCAATATTTTCTCTGTTATTTTCATTAGATCAATACAATTAGTGAATAGTGATTAGATACTCGGAAAATGATGTTTTCATTACTATTTAGCAAATACAGGAGAAAATTCTTTTAACGGTAGTCCATCTTTATAGGAACCGTTCTCGTCCTCATTTCGGTACAATTCCATCACGTAAGAAACATGAGCCGGATTGTAATATCTTTTTTGGAAATACACTTTTTTATCTCCGGTTGTACGAGAACACCGGTCTATTTCCAATAAAGCACTTCCCGGGTCCAGGTTCAGGTGTTTGGCAATGGATTCATCGGCATTTGTTGCCGTGATCCGGTAGCTGCCTCCTTGTATCAGAATTTCGTATTTATCTTCAAACACATCATAGATGGTTTGGGTGGTGAGGTCTTCATCAAACAACAGCTGTCCATACCCGGGTGGCAGCCATGTGATATCGAAGGCTACCGGTTTTCCGTTGGCAAGCCTCACCCGCTTTATTTGGATGAGTTTCATATCGGGACGCAGCTGAAGCACTTCATTTACTTCGGGAATGGGATCTACCCGATCGAGGGAAATAAGCCGGGAACTGCTTTGCAAACCTGCCTGCCTCATGTCTTCGGAGAAATCAGTAAGACGAACCAGCGAACTTTTCAGTTTTTGATCGCTTACAAAAGCTCCGACTCCCTGTTTTCGGTAAATCAGGCCTTCATTTTCCAGGGTAGATAACGCATGGCGAACGGTAACCCGGCTCACCTTAAAGTAATCACATAATCGGTTTTCTGATGGAAGCTGGTCGCCGGGCTCATATTCCGTTCCGGTGATCTCATCACGCAGTTTCGTTGCTACTTTTTCGTGTTTTGAATTATAGTCAGACATAATGAATTCATGAATTGCAATGGAGACGAAAGATACTTGTTATAACATGTTGTAACAAATTAATTCAGCTTCTTATCATTGTCACGAATCAAAAAGACATTCATCAAATAAGATCAAAAAATGACAGAACTATTCACTCAGCCAATTCCCTGGTACGTGGCCGGCCCGCTTATAGGCCTGATGCTTCCGCTGCTTTGGGTTATTGGAAACAAAACTTTTGGAATATCATCCAGCTTCCGGCACGCTTGTGCATCCATGGTTCCTTCTAAGGTGGAATATTTTAATTACGACTGGATTAAAGAAGGCGCCTGGAATCTGAAACTCGTGGCCGGAGTGTTAATCGGTGGAGTAATTGCCGGATTGACTAACGCCGGAGATTACACCGTTCAAATTTCCGAAGCTACCAAATCAGAACTCACAGCTTTGGGCATCAGTAACTTCACCAGTTTGATTCCCCTCGAAATCTTTAATTGGTCGAATATTGTAAGTCCGGCCGGTTTTGTATTGATGATTTTAGGCGGCTTTCTCGTTGGCTTTGGGGCACGTTATGCGGGCGGATGTACTTCCGGCCATGCCATTACAGGCTTGGCTACCCTTCAAAAAGCCTCTTTGATTGCCGTTATCGGTTTCTTTATCGGTGGGTTGATAACAACCTATGCCATTCTACCACTCATTCTAAATTAAGCAGGTTATCATGAGATTTATTCTATCAGGTATTGTATTTGGATTTATTCTGGTGAAATCAGAAGTGGTTTCCTGGTTCAGAATTCAGGAAATGTTCCGTTTCGATTCCATACATATGTACGGCATCATTGGATTGGCCGTAGTGGTGGGGATGATTGCCACTATGTTTATTAAAAAGTGGAATGTGAAAGATGTGAACGGTGATCCGATTTCCATCAAAGAGAAAGATAATTCTAAAACTAAAAACTACATCATAGGCGGAACCATATTTGGCCTTGGATGGGGACTTACGGGTGCATGCCCAGGCCCCATGTATGCTTTAATCGGGAGTGGATATTTAATATTTCTGATCCCAACCTTAAGTGCTATCTTTGGCGCATTAGCATACGGATATCTGAAACCAAATCTGCCTCACTAAATTAATACTAAGCTTTATGTTTTTTCAGCAAATATTTGAAGAGAAATTAGCACAATATGCCTACCTGATCGGTTGTCAGCGTACAGGTGAAGCCATTATTATTGATCCCATGCGAGATGTGGACCGATATAAGGAGCTCGCCATGCAAAACAACCTTAAACTGGTAGCCGCAGCAGAAACCCACATCCATGCCGATTATTTGTCCGGCTTACGCGAACTTGCCGAGCAAGGCCTTACCGTGTACGCCTCAGACGAAGGCGACAAGGACTGGAAATACGAATGGCTCATGGGCAGTGATTACGACCACAAGCTATTGAAAGACGGCGATGAGTTTTCGATAGGTAATATCAAATTTACGACGGTGTATAGTCCCGGGCACACGCCCGAGCACGTCAGCTACCTGGTAACCGATGGTGCTGCCACCGATGAACCCATGGGGATTCTATCCGGTGACTTTGTGTTTGTAGGAGATGTGGGCCGACCTGATCTGCTCGAATCAGCAGCGGGGCAGAAAGGAGCGATGAAGAGCTCAGCCAAAGTGCTGTATCAATCACTCCAGAGATTTAAGGAAATGCCGGAGTATCTACAGCTTTGGCCGGGACACGGAGCCGGAAGTGCCTGTGGTAAAGCACTGGGAGCCGTGCCGGAATCAACCGTTGGGTATGAGCAACGTTTTAACGGTTCCATCCGGGCGGCAATCAGCGAGCAGGAGTTTGTAGATT
This sequence comes from Gracilimonas sediminicola, assembly GCF_024320785.1. Classification (NCBI taxonomy): domain Bacteria; kingdom Pseudomonadati; phylum Balneolota; class Balneolia; order Balneolales; family Balneolaceae; genus Gracilimonas; species Gracilimonas sediminicola. Next base: position 802,819 of record NZ_JANDBC010000001.1, on the reverse strand, counting down.
ATATTCTGGACGGACAGCCGGAACCACCGCTCTATTTTGCCCGCATGAAGCGCGATAACAAAAAAGGGCCCAAAGTTCTGGGCGAAATGCCACATCCGGAACACATCTCCGTTGAAAAAATGATTGGTGATGTGCGGCTTGATAACGCGGTTATTGTAGATACACGAAACCGCACAGAGTTTATGAATAAGCATATTCAGGGAGCATTGCTTTCACCCATGAATAAGCAGTTCAACACCATTGTTGGTTCTTACGTGAATGAAGATGAAGACATCTACCTGATCATTGAGCAGGATAAAGTGGAAGAGGCGGTAAAAGATCTGATCCGCATTGGTCTGGATAATGTGAAAGGGTATGCAACCCCGGAACAGCTTCAGGAGTTTTCTGAAAAAGGCGGCGAGCTTTTTACCACTGAAACCATTGACTTCGAAAAAGCAGAAGAATACCTGGCAACAGGTGAGGCAAACCTTCTGGATGTTCGTAAGAAATCCGAGTTTGATGAAGGTCATCATCCTGAAGCCATGAACATTGCCCACACAAGGCTGCTGGAAAGGCTTGATGAAGTCCCGAACGACAAACCAATCATGGTTCATTGTAAGTCAGGTGCGCGTGCATCGGCAGCATCTGCCATGCTTGAAAGAGCCGATTATGCGGTGAAATACATTGATGACATGGTAGAGCCGTGGTTAGAGAAGAATAACTGGACAACTGCAGAGGCTAACTAATGTGGTTAGCCTGGTGCGGGGCCTTACTTATTGGAATATCACTTGGACTGCTTGGTTCGGGCGGCTCAATCCTTACCGTTCCGGTGCTCATCTACCTTGTAGGTGAGCCCGAAAAGCTGGCCATTGCTGAATCGTTAGGGATTGTGGCAGCAATCAGCTTTATAGGTTCGATCCCTTATGTGATAAAAAAAGAAGTTCACTGGGTGAGCCTGATCTTCTTCGGAATCCCGGGCATGATTGGTACTTATGGCGGAGCTTCTCTTTCCCAATACATTTCCGGGAATACGCAGCTGATGATTTTTGCCGGAGTGATGATCATTGCCGCGTACATGATGATCAGGGAAAGAACAAAAGTCTCGTACAAGAAACCGGCATCCATACCGAAGTGGGTGTTGGTTATCGAAGGGTTAGTCGTGGGGGTGTTAACCGGCTTGGTTGGGGTTGGGGGAGGATTCCTTATTATCCCGGCGCTGGTACTCATAGGTGGGCTTTCGATGCGTGTGGCCGTTGGGACCAGCCTTTTGATTATTACCCTCAAAAGCATCCTGGGCTTCTACAAGTACATAGATGTGTTGGCCATGGAAGGCCTGGAGATGAACTGGGAGCTGATCGGAGTGTTCAGCCTGATTGGAATAGCCGGAAGCTTTGTGGGGAATAAAATCAGCCAAAAAGTTCCCCAAAAACAACTTAAAACCGGTTTTGGTTATTTCCTTATGGTGATGGGAGCCTATATCATTTACACGAATTTTTAATAATAACAGGATCAATTATGAAGACAGTTATAACCGTTTTAGCTGTAGTTTTTTTAGCCGTAGTACTATTCTTGACTTTTAACTCGAAGAAAGCCGGTTCGGACAATTCGAAACTGCAACCTGAGTCCTTCAAACAAAAGCATCAGGAGACGCCCGGTGTAGTCATTGATGTACGCACAAAGGATGAATTCAAGAGCGGACACCTTGCCTTGGCAGATCATAACTTTGATTTGCTGAACGGGGATTTCCAATCTAAGCTGGACAGCCTGGACAAGAACGAAACGTACTATCTTTACTGCCGCTCAGGTAACCGAAGCGGGCAAGCTACCCGGCTGATGAAAGAAAACGGTTTCGAAAAGGTGTATAACATCGGTGGGTTTAGTACACTTGCCAATTCCGGGTTGGAAGTGAATTAGAAAGGCATAGGTTTCCATCCATCACCCCGTTTCTGCTTCAATTCACGCAATTCGAGCTTTAGTTGGGAAACGAAATGATGGTGTCCTACCATCATTCGGCTCGGTTAAAGTAGGCCTCGGTAACTGAATATACGAGAGCCGGGTGATGAGTTATGTTAACGCAACTATTTCAGCTCATCGTACCTAAAACAATCCACGGTGTGGTCCATTACCAAGCCACAAGCCTGCATGTGAGCATACATAATGGTGCTGCCGGTAAACTTGAATCCCCGCTTTTTCAGATCATTAGCCAAAGCATCGGATTCTTTAGTAGTAGCAGGCACTTCTTTCATGCTTTTCCAGTGATTGATAATCGGTTCACCCCCAACAAAACTCCAGATATAGTCATCGAAACTGCCGAATTCTTCCTGGATTTCAAGAAAGTGTTGTGCGTTAGTCACAGCCGACCTCACCTTTAGCTTGTTGCGGATGATGCCTTTAAACCGGAGCAGATCCTGAATTTTTTCTTCATCGAACCGGGCGACTTTCTCCGGGTTGAAATCCGCAAATGCCTGCCGGTAACCATCTCGTCTTTTAAGAATGGTTGACCAGCTTAAACCGGCCTGCGCTCCCTCCAGAATCAGGAACTCAAAATGGGTTCTATCATCATGAACCGGAACACCCCACTCCTCGTCATGATAGGTTACGTATTCTTCGAATTGATCTTCAGCCCAGCCACAGCGTTTTACACTCATTGCATGTATATTTAGTGTTGCGTTAAGTTTTAAGAAATTATAAAAGAGTTTATTTATTTCTACCTTAACTATTTAATCACTCACTCACTCATTTCAAACTTTTATTATTTATGCATTGGAAAGAAACCGTCCGTAATCTTGCTGAAAGCAGCGGGATCAGCCAAAGCTTATCAAAGAGAGTTATTAACCTCACAGAGATTTTAGAGGAAATTGCCGCCCGGCAACATGGCGAGGAGTTAGTAGAAACACTCGGAAGGCTCCCCCTTGAAAGTGTAAAAGCCCTGGATGAAGGAGATGAGGAAGCACTTGAATCCCTTCAGAAAGAAATGAGCGGGATGTCACTGGAGGAAATCAAGGAAGTGCTGCGGATGTACACCACCTTTTTCCATCTTGTGAACTCGCTGGAGCAATACGAAATCAGCAGGGTGAACCGAAGCCGGGAGTTTGAGGAAACGCCGGAGTCGCCCCGAAAAGAGAGTATTGCCGAAGCGGTGTACAGGCTGAAGGAAGAAGGGTATAGCTACGAAGAAGCCCTGGATGTTTTTCAACAGATGGATATTCAACCTACTATTACGGCGCACCCCACTGAAGCTCGCAGAAGAAGTGTTTTACTGAAGCAACAGGAGCTGGCTTCGATGATTTCACGATTGGGAGACAGTGACATCACCCCGGACGAGAAAATTGATTTGCGACGCGAGATCTTGAATGTGTTGAACCTGCTTCTGTTGACAGATGAAGTCCGAGCGGAACGCTTATCGGTAGAGGATGAGGTGGAGAACGGGTTGTTCTATTTTACGCATTCCATCTGGGATTCAATTCCAATTTTATACCGTGATATTCGCCAGGCATTTGATACCTATTACAATGAACGCCCGGAAGTCCCCATCGTGCTGAAATATCGTTCCTGGATTGGAAGCGACAGAGATGGAAATCCGAACGTGACCTCAAGCGTAACCTGGGAAACCGTAATTCAGCAGAGACGAACTGTGCTGAGTAAGTTTCTGAAGGATCTGAATGAGCTGCGAAGATACCTGAGCGTTTCTGATAAGCAGGGTTCTGTTTCTGATGCACTAAAAGAATCGCTTAAAGAAGACGAGAAGGAATTCCCGATTTCTGAGCGTATCAGTCGCCGTTATGTTCATGAGCTGTATCGCCGGAAGGTAGTTCATGTCATGGAGAAGGTTCAGTATTTACTGGATGCCCTTGACGGAGATAAGAAAGACATTCTGGAAAAATCTCAGAAATACACTGCATCGGAGTTTATAGCAGACCTGGAGCTGATTAAAGAAAGCCTGGTCGAAAATGGCCTGCCCGGACTTTCTCAGCAGGGCAAACTTCAGGATATGATCATCCGCGCCAGAACCTTCGGGTTTCATTTAAGTGCTTTGGATATCCGACAGCACAGTAGCTTGCATGAAGAAACAGTAGCGGAGCTGCTTTCTCAGGCTAACGTGGTTGAGAAATACGGTGAACTCGGCGAAGATGAAAAAATAGATATTTTGGTTCAGGAGCTTTCGAATCCCCGTCCGCTTAGCCCTATTAAAAGTGAACGCTCGGAAGTAGCCAGCCGGGTAATGACGGTGTTTGAAGAAATTGGTGATATGCTGTCGCTGAACCCCGACACATTTGGCAGTTACATCATCAGTATGACGCATGGCATCAGCGATATGCTGGAAGTAATGCTGATTGCAAAAGAATCAGGATTATGGAGCCTCACAAAAGGAGAGGTTGACAGTAAGCTGGATATTGTTCCACTTTTTGAGACCATTGAAGATCTCGAAAACAGTGCAGACTTGATGGGGCAAATGTACGAGCACGATCTTTTTGCACGGCATCTGAAATCAAGGGAAAACTTCCAGGAAATAATGCTGGGCTATTCTGACAGCAACAAAGACGGTGGTTACTGGATGGCCAACTGGGCATTGAATAAGGCTCAGTATGAACTTGGAACCGTTTGCCGTAAACATGAAGTCGATTTCAGGTTATTTCATGGAAGGGGAGGAACTGTTGGCCGGGGCGGAGGTCAGTCGAACCAGGCCATTGTAGCCATGCCGGCAGTTGCCAACAACGGGCGTATTCGTTTTACGGAACAGGGCGAAGTGATCTCGTTCAGGTATATGTTGTCATCGATCACCCATCGGCACCTTGAACAAATTGTGAATGCCATGACCAAAGTAACGATGGCGCAATATTCTGAGGCACCCGGTTACTTATCCGACAAGTCAGAGGAACGTGAGATTATCGAGATCCTGGCCGCATCTTCCATGAAAGCATACCGAAACCTGATTGACGACCCGGAATTCTGGGATTGGTATTCCGGAATCACCCCGATTGAACACATTGGTAAATTACCGATAGCCTCCCGGCCTGTATCACGAGGATCATCCGACTCCATGACTTTTGATACCCTGAGAGCTATACCCTGGGTATTTGCGTGGACACAGGTACGCTATAATACTCCGGGCTGGTACGGCATAGCAGAAGGGCTGGAAGCTGCTAAAGAGAAGAATGGTCAGGCATTGGAAGTCCTGAAAAAATGGAATAAGGAGTGGACGTTTTTCCGGACGGTGTTGAATAACTCTCAGCGTGAAATGGCCCGAACGCATTTGCCAACTTCAGATTTATACAACACCAAACCTTCAAAATTCCATAAACTTTTAATTGAAAATTTCGAAAGAGCAGAAGATTGGGTCACCTCCATAACAGGTTATGAAAACATACTGGATCATAATAAAGTGATTCAGAATTCGATATTGTTTAGAAACCCATTTACCTATCCGCTCAATATTATTCAGGCAGAATTGTTATCAAGATGGAAGGAAGCGGATGAGAAGGAACAAAAAGAAGAACTGACAGAGGTTTTATTCCTGAACATCAACGGAATTGCCGCTGCAATGCAGAGTACCGGTTAAAGGTTACTAAAAAATTAATTAACGCAGGGCGCTCTGTTATTTAACCCGAAACGTGTTATTTTAAGAGCATGATGAACGAGATAATTTCAAGTACCAATATCACTGTACACCCAACGGAAGAAAGCCGCATTCATGAGGTTGATTTTAATAACCTTGTGTTCGGTAAAAAGTTTTCGGACCACATGTTCGAAATGAAGTTTTCGGAAGGCGTTTGGCAGGAGCCTGTGATTAAACCTTTTGGGACTTTTGAAGTTACCCCGGCCTCTAACGTATTACATTACGGGCAGGCTGTTTTTGAAGGGATGAAGGCTTTTTATGTGGATGAAAACACAGTGAACATCTATCGCCCTGAAACGCATCATGAACGGTTCAATCATTCCTGCCGCAGAATGTGTATCCCGGAAACCAGTTACGAGACTTTTATTGATGCTCTGGAAACGCTGATTCGCTTAGATCACCAGTGGGTGCCTAAGAAAAACGGCACGGCGTTATACATCAGGCCGTTTATTTTTGCTTCAGACAATCTGCTTGCGGCCCGCTCATCCGATAAATTTACGTACCAGATTATTACCTCACCAGTGGGTGCATACTATGCAGAAGGCTTTAACCCCGTTTCGCTGACCACACCCGAAAAATATGTACGTGCGGTTGTAGGCGGAACCGGAAATGTGAAAACGGCCGGAAATTACGCCGCCAGTTTTCTTCCGGCTCAAAAAGCCAAAGAAAAAGGCTTTACACAAGTACTCTGGTTAGACGCCAAAGAACAGAAATATATTGAGGAAGTGGGGACTATGAACATTCACTTCCTGATTGGCGACACATTAATTACTCCGGGACTCAATGGTTCTATTCTCCCCGGTGTTACCCGCCGTTCGGTGATTGCTTTAGCCAAAGAATGGGGCTACAACGTTGAAGAACGCAAGATTTCAATCGATGAAGTTTTTGAGGCCTATGAAGACGGAAGCCTGAAAGAAGTTTTTGGTTCCGGTACCGCAGCGGTAGTGTCTCCGGTTGGACTGATTGAGCATAATGGAAAAACTATAGAGCTGGATCGCGAGAAGCCCGGCGAATTTGCCCAGAAATGCTTCGATGAAATTACCGATATCCAGTATGGTCGTAAAGAAGATCAGTTTGGCTGGGTACATCCGGTAAGCATTTAGGATGAATTTAGACTGGATTAAAGTTTTGGCAGTAGGCACCGGTGGGTTTGTCGGAGCGGCTGGCCGTTATCTGCTTTCCTTGTTTACCCAATCCCAATTTCCGGACAGCTCATTTCCATATGGTACGGCATTGGTGAATCTGCTGGGGTGTCTTCTGATTGGTTTCTTAGCCGGCCTGTTCGAAATGAAATCATGGGTTAATCCCGAATTCAGGCTGTTTATATTTGTGGGAATTCTCGGTGGCTTTACAACCTTTTCCACTTTTTCTCACGAAACTTTTCTGCTGTGGGAAAACAGTAAGCTTCTGCTGAGTTTCTTGAATCTTGGGCTTCAGGTAGTGTTAGGTCTCTTCTTTGTATGGTTGGGTTATCAGGTAGTCAGGCTTTTTTAATATCCCTTATCACGATCCACTTCATACAACAAATCCATTCCGGATAAAGCGCGTTTGTAATTCTCAATGATCACTTCGGCCGCTTCTTTGGCTGGAGTTATAGCCGCAATGTGAGGGGTGATCATGATATTTTCCCGGTTCCAAAAGGGATGGTTCTCCGGCAACGGCTCTGTTTCAAAAACATCCAGGCAGGCACCCTCAAGATGATTGGTATCCAAAGCATAGATCAAATCTTCTTCCACCAAATGGCTTCCTCTGCCCACGTTAATCAGATAGCCGGGTTTCTGAAGCTTTTTGAACACTTCAAGATCCAGGATTCCTTCCGTCTCATCAGTAAGAGGCAGCAAGTTGACCAGGATTTTCGTTTGACCCAGAAAGTCATCGAGTTCTTCATTTCCGGCAAAAGACTGCAAACCCTGAAGATCTTTTTTTGAGCGGGACCAGCTATTCACGATATATCCTTGTTGTAACAATAATGTTGCAACATCTGAACCCATTTCTCCCATTCCCATAATTCCTATAGCGGCATACTTTTTAGGTATAGAGCTCTGAGGCTCCCATTTAGCTATTTTTCTTTGGTCGGCATAGGTGATTGTATGCAATCGGAAATTGGTAATGGCGTTCATAATATACTCCGCCATTTGGTCTTTCAGGGAGCTTGTAATCAAACGACAAATATTTACATCCGCAGAGAGATCCTCATCGTTTAGCAAATGGTTCACCCCGGCGCCCAGCGAAGACACTGCCCGTAGGTTTGGGTAGCTGTCAAGCACATGCTTTGGGTGGTTCCAGCAAACGGCAAATTGAACCCGCTCCTTATTTTCTACACGCGGCCAGATTTCTACATCCACGTTAGGATCTTTTTCCAGAAGAGCTTTTTTCAGGGAAGTAAAATCTCGGTTTTTGGCTACCAGTAAAAGGGACATGAATCTGCTTATTGATTATTGAACGGAAAGATAGGGATTAGGAGATTGTTTTGTAAGGTGAATGGGTGACTACCAATGACCAATGACCAATGACCAAAAACTAATAACGAATAACGAATTAACGATTAACGAATTCCTTATACAGTTCAACCAGTTCGCTCATCATCATGGCGGTGGCTCCCCATAAAGGGACACGATGAATATTCCAGAAGGGAACTCGATAAGGGGTGCCTCGTAAATCCCATTCTTCTTCCACACGGTTATGTTCTGTGATTAAGTTGGAGACCGGAACCGTGATGATTTCGTCTACCTCATTAGGGTTGGGGGTAAAAGACTGCTCCTCTCTCAAAAAAGCAATAACCGGAGTTACCATATTATCCGAGTGACCCACGTACAGCGGGGTTAGTTGTCCGATAATTTCAACCTGACCGGTGTGTAACCCAATTTCTTCCTGTGCCTCCCGCAGAGCGGTTTCTTCTATGCTTTCATCACCTTCCTTACCGCCACCGGGAAAGCTAAGCTGTCCGCCATGATTAATAGACTCAGTGCGCAGGGTTAGCAGGATTTCCAACTCTTCCTTCCAAGCTATAAATGGAACCAGGACGCTGCTGTTTCTGAAATCATCATGTGCAGGTTCGTAATGCGTTTTATTTGGTTTCCCGTTTTTGGGGTGAGGGGCCATTATTCGCTGGGCATTTCTACCTGGTAATGAACCATTTAATCGAGATTGTAAAAACTTTTTAAAACTTTCTTGTAACATTAAGGGGGGTGTATTACTGTTGTATACGATGCGGTACAAACAACATACCATTTATTTAAATAATCACTCTATAATTGTTGCTCTTCTTATGAGTGAATATAGTGTTGTAAGCCCGTGATTATTCTCATTTACTCGTAATCAATAGAATACTAATCAAACCTAAATTAATATGAATAGTAGAATAATATCTAAACTAACTACTGGGGCATTGGTACTTATGTTAATGGTAGTGGGGTGTCAAAACGTAACGGATGTTACAAACAACTCAGACTTACCCGGAGGAGATCAGATTATTGAAGGCCAATATATTGTGGTCATGCAGGCATCTGAAGCCGCCCGATACAAGCTTGGAAACACCTCGCAAATTGAAGTTGCCCGGGATGCAATTATGAGCGATGCGCAAATTCCGGAAAGGGATGTTGTAGTTAAATACAATAATACAATTGCAGGATTCACAGCTCAGCTTACTGATGAGCAACTCATACGCCTGAATGCAAACAAAGGTGTAAAATACATCGAAAAAGACCGTGTAGTTTCTTTTGCACCTCCCGGATCATGCTCCCCATGGCCTGGATGTAAAGATGGTGGTGATGACGATGGTGGTGGAAGTACCACACAGGAAACTCCGTATGGAATTACCCGTGTTAATGGCGGTGCTACTTATACAGGCAGTAATGTTGCGTGGGTTATTGATTCAGGTATTGACTTAGATCACCCGGATTTAAATGTAGATGCTTCCAGAGGTTTTAACGCCTTTACATCAGGCCGGGATGGAAAATCTTTAGATGATAGAAACGGTCATGGAACACACGTAGCAGGTACTATTGCAGCTATTGATAATTCTGAAGGTGTGATTGGAGTGGCAGCAGGAGCAACTGTAATTCCTGTTAAAGTTCTGGACAGCCGTGGAAGTGGTTCTTATTCAGGTGTAATTGCCGGTGTTGACCACGTTGGAGCAAACGGAAGTAACGGAGATGTTGCTAACATGAGTTTAGGCGGACCAACTTCACAAGCTCTTGATGATGCGGTGCTTGCGGCTTCACAGAATGGAATTAAATTTTCCCTTGCCGCCGGTAACGAAGGCACTGATGCCAATAATTCATCTCCTGCCAGAGTAAACGGAAGTAACATTGTTACTATTTCTGCTATGGACAGCAATGATAACTGGGCGTCTTTCTCGAACTACGGAAACCCTCCGGTTGATTATGCTGCACCCGGTGTGAACGTAACTTCTACCTGGAAAGATGGTGGGTATAATACCATTAACGGAACTTCTATGGCAGCTCCACATGCAGCAGGTGTCCTGCTTCTTGGAAATGCCAGCACAGATGGGAATGTGAATGGAGATCCGGATGGAAATGCAGACCCTATTATTGTGAACTAAGTAGAGTTTAGTCACATATTTCAAGCCCTCTTTTCGAAAGAAGAGAGGGCTTTATTAATATTATGATATTTTAGTAACATGATTATTAATATGAGGAAAATAGCTCTTACCACCTTATTGATCTTTCAGTATGGTATTGTATTTGGTCAACTGGAATCAGACTCGTCGAAATCTTACAATAACACCCAGGCAAAGCATGCCATCTTTTTTGAAATCCTGGGAAGCGGCGGGCTTTATTCCATAAACTATGAAAGGGTTATTGGGGAGAACCGGACACTTCGAGGTGGCATAAGTTATGTTAACGGTGATGGCTTCATATTTGGTCATATGCTTACGATACCTTTGTCAACATCTTATCTATTCCCAACCGATAAAGACTCACATATAGAATTGGGCGTGGGGAATACCTTTATTCTTAATGAGGGTACATTTTCAAATGCAATAGGGCCCATTTTTGGAGTCAGGGAACAGGATTTATTTAATGGAGGAGCGTATGCGCGAATTTCATTTACCCCGGTTCTACTGATTGGAAAAGAAGTTGAGATGGCCCCGGTCTGGGCTGGCATTTCTTTTGGCAAGAGTTTCAAGTAGCCAAGACCTTAATTGGTTTTTAAAGCTTAGCTCATGTCCGTACTTTTAGGGCTCTGAAAAAATTGATATTGAGTCACAAAATTATCCATGAGTAAAAAGTATAATGTGTACGGCATTGGTAATGCCCTGGTAGATTTAGAGTTTAAAGTAAGACCCGATTTTCTTCAGGAACACGATGTCCAGAAAGGGTTGATGACCCTGGTGGATGAAGAAACCCAGCGTCGCCTGATAGGAGCTATTGATCATCAAAAAACGGAGAAGAAATCAGGCGGTTCGGCGGCGAATACGGTTATTGCGGTAAGTCAGTTTGGTGGAAATGCCTTCTATTCCTGTAAAGTAGCAGCCGATGAATTCGGAGATTTCTACCTTAAAGACATGGAAGACGCCGGCATCCCCACTAACTTTGATCGGCAGCAGCGGGAAGAGGGAGTCACAGGGAAATGCCTGGTGATGATCACCGAAGACGCCGACCGAACAATGAATACCTATCTGGGAATTTCATCCGGACTATCAACGAATGAAGTAGACGAGCGGGCAATCAAAGATTCAGAGTACGTGTACCTGGAAGGATACCTGGTTGCAGCAGAAGAAGGGCTGGCAGCGATGAAGCGCGCAAAGAAAATCGCGGAAAACAATAATGTGAAGACAGCCATCACCCTTTCTGATCCCTCTATCGTTCAGGCCTTTAAAGAAAACTTTAAAGATGTAATCGGGGCTTCTGTAGATCTCATGTTCTGTAATGAAGAAGAAGCCAAAGCCTTTACAGGAAAGGATGACCTCTTGCAAGCACGTGAAGACCTGAAGCAGGAAGCCAAACGCTTTGTGATCACCCAGGGCCGAAATGGAGCCATGATTTTTGATGGTGATACTTTTATCGATATCGAGCCATATGAAGTAAAAGCCGTGGATAGCAACGGGGCAGGAGACATGTTTGCCGGCGCTTTTCTATATGGGATCACCAACAACCTTGGGTTCGCAAATTCCGGGAAGCTGGCAAGTTTAGCAGGCTCTAAGATTGTATCACAATACGGGCCACGATTGAAGTGGCATGAAGCACAGGAAATTTTACATCAGCTAAAATAAGGCAGAAAATGATAGGAATAGAATTATTAGGATGGGCCGGGTTCGGCATTTTAGTAGCCGCATGGATACCTCAAACCTGGGAAACAATTAAAGAGGGCAGTACCTCCATGAACATCGCCTTCATCATTATGTATTTTTCATCAAGCCTGATGCTTACCGTTTACTCCGTGCTAATTGACGATACGGTTTTTACGGCTCTGAACGCGTTGCTTACCATCGGGAGTGGAATTAACTTGTACTTTAAACTTTTTCCGAGGAAGAAAGGGTGAAGCTGACCAAACTTGTAATAGCATCTCAGAACCCTCATAAGATTGAGGAACTCGAACAAATTCTGAGGCCTCTCGGGATTGAGGTTCTTTCCACAAAAGACTATCCGGAGCTGGAAGAGGTCGTGGAAGATCAGCCTACCCTGCAGGGGAATGCGCTCAAAAAGGCTCGATACGTGGCCAAAGAAACCGGGCTTCCTGCTCTGTCGGATGATACCGGCCTGGAAGTGGATGCCTTGAATGGAGAACCCGGAGTGTATTCCGCCCGTTATGCCGGAAAGCGTGCAAGCTATCAGGATAACGTGAACAAATTGCTGACCGAATTAGACGGGATAGCCGACCGGAAAGCACAATTCAGAACCGTGGTTGCACTCGTGTATCCTGATCAGGAACATGTTTTTGAAGGGATTTGTAAAGGAGAAATACTTACCGAAGAAAAAGGTGATAAAGGATTTGGGTACGATCCCGTTTTTAAGCCGGAAGGCTTCGATAAAACTTTTGCCGAACTGGATTCAGCTATTAAAAATGATATTTCACACCGCGGGAAAGCCGTTCAGAATTTTGTCTCTTTTTTGAAGAGATAAAAGAATTGACGAATATGGGGTAAATAAGGGCAGGTTGCACACCTTAACGGAGATAGCATGTTCAATAGAAAAGAGTTTATAAAGGCCACAGCACTGGGGTTGCTTCCACTAAATGTTTTAAAAGCAAAATCGGGACCGGTTCAAACCGGTAAGAAACCGGTGGTCGTTTCAACCTGGAAAACGGGAGTAAGGGCAAATGAGGCGGCCTGGCAGATTTTAGACAAAGGTGGCTACGCCCTTGATGCCGTGGAAGCCGGGGTGAAGGTGGAAGAGGCAAACCCAAAAAATAATACGGTTGGCTATGGAGGCCGGCCCGACCGAGACGGAAATGTAACTCTGGATGCCTGCGTGATGGATGAAAACGGAGAATGTGGATCGGTAGCTTTTCTGCAGGATATCAAACACCCGGTATCGGTGGCGCGCAAAGTAATGACGGACACTCCTCATGCTATGCTGGTGGGGGAAGGGGCCCGGCAATTTGCTCTTTCTCAGGGATTTGAAAAGGAAAACCTGCTTACACCGGCAGCGGAAAAAGAATGGAAGAAATGGCTCGAGACTTCAGAGTATAAGCTTGAAGTGAATATAGAGAACCACGATACCATAGGGATGCTGGCTCTGGACAAAAACGGCAGGCTTTGTGGGGCCTGTACCACCAGTGGCGCTGCTTATAAGATGCACGGACGTGTAGGCGATTCTCCCATAATCGGAGCCGGTCTTTTTATCGATCCCAAATTTGGAGGGGCTGTTGCAACCGGCGCCGGAGAAGAGGTTATTAAAACGGCGGGGTGCCATTTGGTTGTGGAAATGATGCGTGCCGGTCATTCCCCGGAAGAAGCATGCAAAATTGCCATTCAGCGAATTATTGAAAGAGATTCCTCGAACAAGAAAGATATACAGGTTGGATATATAGCTCTGAATAAAGATGGCGTTTACGGCGGGTACAGCATTGTTAAGGGCTTTGATGTTTCAGTTTGCAATGCAGATGGAAACCGGGCAGAACCGACTTCTCATCAAATCTGAGCTGTATGCAATTTTCTGTTATCGATTACATAGTTATAGTTGTTTACCTGGTCGGTGTAGCTTTTTTGGGATTGAAGTCATCCGGAAAGCAAACTTCCAATAAAGATTACTTTTTAGGGGGTGAAGGGATTCCATGGTGGGCGGTATTATTCTCCATTGTAGCCACCGAAACAAGCACCCTTACCTTTATCAGTATTCCGGCGGTGGCCTATGGAGGGAACCTGACCTTTTTGCAAATAACGGTGGGATATGTAATTGGCAGGATCGGCGTCGCGTTGTTCTTTCTCCCCAAATACTATGAAGGTGAATTGTTCACGGCTTATACTTTTCTTGAAAAGCGATTCGGTGCCGGCATGCGCAATGCGGCAAGTTCCACTTTTATGATTACCCGTCTGCTGGCCGATGGAGTCCGACTATTTGCCACAGCGATCCCGCTTGCCATTATTCTGCGGTTAGGTGGTGCTTTTTCCGGTTGGGGAGATCTTGAACTCTACATTCTGTCCATTTGCGTGATTACGGCCATAACGTTGGTTTATACATTCTTTGGGGGCATCAAGGCGGTGGTTTGGATGGATTTCGTGCAGATGATCGTGTACATCGGTGGTGCATTAATAGCAGTAGGAGTTTTACTGGGGAATTTGCCGGCAGGATTCGAACTGCCCGCCGAAAAGCTGCAACTGGTCAATCTTGGTTTTGATATGAGTTTCAGGGAATTCATCGCCCAACCATATACCTTAATCACAGCACTTGTGGGCGGGGCTGTATTCTCGCTGGCTTCTCATGGAACCGATCAGCTTTTGGTGCAGCGGGTGCTGGCTACTCGTAATCTAAAATCCGGCCAAAAAGCGATGATCTGGAGTGGAATTGTAGCTATGCTTCAGTTTGCTCTTTTTATGGGGATTGGGTTGTTGCTTTACATGTTTTATGAGGGAGTGTCTGCCACAGAAATAGGATTGGCGACCACTGACGAAGTATTTGCTAAATTCATCGTAGAGCAGCTACCGGTTGGGGTATCGGGGCTTATTGTGGCCGCCCTGTTTGCAGCAGCCATGAGCAGCCTGAGCTCCTCTCTGAACTCACTGGCTTCCTCAACCACCTACGATTTATATAAACCCTACTTTGGAAAGAATAATACCGAAGCTGAGGACCTGTCCATGTCCCGTAAAATTACGATGGGCTGGGGGATAATTCTTACGGCATCGGCTGTTTTCTTTGCGATTCTGCAGCTTCAGGGGGGCGAACGCCCGGCCATTGTGGAATTGGGGCTGGGGATAGCATCCTATACCTATGGCGGATTATTAGGAGCATTTCTGCTGGGCATGTTTTTCAGCAAGCCGGATAAAACAGATGCATTAATTGGCTTTTTCTGCGGGTTGATCGCATTGCTTTTCATGGTTCAGGGGCCGATTCAAAACCTACTTCCCGGAGACGGACTGGCCATCGCCTGGCCACTTTATACACTTGTGGGTAGTTTAATAGTTGTAATCACAGGTTCAATTTCAGCAATACTACGAGGATCAAAGCATGCATAAGAATGAAAAACTAATCACCCGCCTATATACAGGCCTCAAAAATCTGGATGCAGACATGATGCTAAGCTGCTATCATGAGGAGGCCACTTTCAGAGATCCTGTTTTTGAACTTCATTCCAAAAAAGAAATTGACGGAATGTGGACGATGCTTTGCAGCCGTGCTAAAGAATTCAAACTGTCTTTTGATTCCGTTCAGGCAGATCACTCATCAGGTTCAGCTCAGATAGAGGCTGCGTATTTATTCTCTAAAACCGGTAGAAAAGTGCATAACAAAATTACCGCTCATTTTGAGTTTCAGGATGGTTTGATTGCAGGCCACCTCGATGAGTTTAATTTCTGGAAATGGTCAGCGATGGCATTGGGCGTGCCGGGATATATTCTGGGCTGGTCTCCATTCCTGCAAAAGAAAGTTCAGGCCGAAGCCATGAAGAACCTGAGGCTTTTTCGGAGTTCTCAATAAGTGCAGCGAATGTTTTTAAAGCCATAATTGTAGTTACTATCGAAGATTAAGAAAGATAGAATTATGGCGCATACACTCAAGATTAAAGATATTCAAAACGTAACGCACGACGTTAAACAATTCACCCTTGAAAAGCCTGAGGGATACACATTCCAACCCGGCCAGGCTACCGAAGTTGCTATCGATAAGGATGGCTGGCGGGACGAAAAGCGGCCGTTTACCTTTACCTCACTCAATGAAGACCCGGACCTCGAATTTGTGATTAAAATCTATCCTGATCATGACGGGGTTACCGAGCAGTTTGGTAAGCTGGAAGTTGGAGATTCCCTGATTGTGGACGATGCATGGGGAACCATTCAGTATAAAGGTGAAGGTGTGTTCCTGGCTGGTGGAGCTGGTGTAACCCCATTTATAGCCATCTTCAGAGATCTGCATAAGAAGGGGAAAGTAGGGGATAACAAACTCATCTTTTCCAATAAAACAGAAGAGGATATCATCCTGAAAGAGGAGTTTGAAAACATCCTGGGAGATAATTTTGTGAACGCCATCACGGATGAAGAACCTTCCGGAGATCACCTGTTCCTGGATGGCTTTATCGATAAGGAGTTTTTAGAATCTCAAATAGATGACTTTGATCAGCCATTCTACGTTTGCGGTCCGATGCCTTTCAACGAAGCCGTGATGGGATATCTCAAAGAGCTGGGTGCCGATCCTGATGCTCTTGTTTTTGAGGAATAGGGAGATCGACAACTTTATGTGGCTGCCTGAATCTTGAGGTGTTGTGCTTGATGAATGAGCCCGAAAACGGGTAAAATCCTACTCAGAACCTCTCTAAAAACGAAATTCGCAACCGAGCGTTATATTTCTTTTATTTGAGGGCAATCATTATTGAGTAAAAGCATGACGCACGGCACACATAATGCGGTTTATGATCCGCGTAACGAAGAAGTACTTATTTATGTGAACGGGGAGCTTTTTTCCCGCAACGAAGCAAAAATATCTGTTTTTGACAGCGGGTATTTAGTGGGGGATGGCGTTTGGGAAGGATTTCGCCTGCACAAAGGAGTGCTCGTCTTTTTGAAAGAACATTATGACCGGCTGTTTCAGGGCGCCAAAACGGTGGGTATGGATTTGGGCATGAGCCGCGATGAAATTACCAAAGCCATTTGGAAAACTCTGGACGCCAACGACATGAAGGGTGGCGTACACGTGCGCCTCATGTTTACCCGGGGAATCAAAAAAACCCCATCTCAAGACCCACGGCTCACCGTATCAGGGCCTAATCTTGTGATTATCGCAGAATATAAGAAAGCAGACCCGGAGAGCCGAGACCAAGGAGTGACGTTGTTCACCAGTACCATTCGCCGGGGTTCGCCCGATTACCTGGATCCCCGGCTTAACTGCCATAGCAAGATCCATGAAGTGCAGGCACTGGTCCAAGCCCTGGAAGCCGGCGCTGATGAAGCTTTGATGCTGGATGTAAACGGTTTCGTTTCTACCTGTAACGCCACCAACTTTTTTATGGTGAAAGACGGTGAAGTATGGACATCCACCGGGCAGTATTGCATGAATGGAATTACCCGCGGTAAAGTGATTGAAGTTTGTGAACAAGCAGGAATCCCCTGTTTCCAAAAGAACTTTTCCTTATTTGATGTGTATGGAGCAGATGAAGCTTTTGTAACCGGAAGTTTTGGCGGACTCACTCCCGTAACCGGGATAGATGGCCGAACGATTACGGAAACTGTTCCCGGAACCATGACTCAACGCCTTCAGAAACTGTATGAGCAGGCTATTGAGGCACAAGTGAATGAAGTTAAAGTATAATTTTTTAATATAGATACAGGTCGTCCGCAGAGTAGGATTATTTGAGAAGGACCGGACTGACCGCTAAAGTAAAAAATGGAGAAATGTTAAAGACAAAACGAATTTGTTTGTGGAGCGGTCCACGAAATATCTCAACAGCACTCATGTATTCTTTCGCCCAGCGCGATGATTCCACAGTTTTTGATGAGCCTTTGTATGCTCATTACCTGGCAAACACCGATGCTAAAAACTATCATCCCGGTGCTGATGAAGTACTGAAAAGCCAGGAAAACGATGGCCAAAAAGTGGTGGATGAAATTATTCTGGGCGATTACGATACCCCGATCGCCTTCTTCAAGAATATGACTCACCACCTGGTAAACCTGGATTGGAGTTTTCTGGAAGAAACGATTAACGTCATCCTGACCCGTCCCCCCAAGGATATGCTGCCTTCATATGCCAAGCAGGTTAAGAACCCAACTATGCAGGATGTCGGATATGCCAAACACCTGGAAGTGGTCAAGTACCTGGACAATATTGGCAAGAAGCCACTCATTGTGGATTCGAAAGATATTCTGCAGTATCCGCAATCCCGTCTTCGCGAATTATGCGGTACACTGGGTATTCCTTTTGATGAAGCCATGCTGAAATGGCCGGCCGGTCCACGTAAAGAAGACGGTGTTTGGGCCAAATATTGGTACCATAATGTTCACCGCTCAACAGGATTCCGGGCTTATAAATCCAAGAATGAGCCTTTTCCTGAGGAATTGGAAGACCTGCTGGAAGAATGCCAGGAAGCCTATGATGAGCTGCTGGAATACGCCGGGAAGTAATCAAATTAAGCTATAACCCAAAGCCATCGCGGGCTTAGAACCGCGATCTTCAAAAACTTTTTCGGTTGTTTATGGGATATCCCGGCTCAATGCCGGGACGACAAGGTGATGTTTTCTAAAGCACAATTGTTTCGGTACGCTTCGGCCCGGTAGAAATAATGGTGAATTTCACACCCAGGTATTCCTCAATGAAGTGAATATAGGATTGAGCCGTAGCGGGAAGGTCGTCCCAGTTGGTCATTCCTTCAATTGAATTTTTCCAGCCGGGGAGGGCTGTGTACACCGGTTCCACATCACGGATTTCATCAAGGCAAAGTGGGAAAACATCAGTTTCTTCTCCATTCAGCTTATAGCCGGTACATACCTTAATCTCCTCAAAGCCATCCATAACGTCCATCTTGGTGAGTGTGAGCTCGTTGATGCCGTTCAGTTGAACCACGTATTTCAGCGCAACTAAATCGAGCCAGCCACAGCGACGAGGACGTCCGGTAGTGGCACCGAATTCAGCTCCTTTCTTACGCAATTCTTCACCGGTTTCGTCGAGTAGTTCAGTGGGGAATGGACCGTTTCCAACACGGGTGCAATAGGCTTTGGTGATACCCATTACTTTGTCTAAAGCCGTAGGTGGTATTCCCGATCCGGTACAGGCTCCGCCGGAGGTTGGAGATGAAGAGGTGACAAAAGGATACGTTCCATGATCTACATCCAGCATGGTACCCTGTGCGCCTTCAAGTAAAATGGATTTATCATTCTTGATACCCTCGTGTAGCATGTTGGTGGTGTTGCAGATAAAGGGCTCCAGCGTTTGGATGGCATCTTCCAGCTCGGCCATCAGTTCTTCTGTTTTTAGCGTGGGCTCCTTATACAGGTTTTCCAGCGCAAAATTGATGTCTTTGAGATTCTGGTCGATCTTCTCTTTCAGGATTTCGCGATCCAGCAGATCAACCATACGGATACCTACGCGGGATACTTTACTCACATAAGCCGGGCCAATACCCCGACCGGTGGTACCGATGGCATCACCGCCGCGCCGTTTTTCTTTAAGCTGATCAAGAAGCTTGTGGTAGGGAAGGATAACATGGGCCGTTTGACTGATGTGAAATCGTCCTTCGAGGCTGAATCCCAGGTCTTGTACGCCTTTGATTTCTTCCACCAGTGCGATAGGATCGATAACAACCCCATTGCCGATCACACAATCGGCATCTCCATTAAATATCCCCGAAGGAATAAGGTGAAGAACTACTTTTTTATCGTCGAATTTGAGGGTATGTCCGGCATTTGCACCGCCCTGGAAACGAACAACGTAATCGGCTTTATCGCTGAGCAGGTCAACAATTTTGCCTTTACCTTCATCACCCCACTGTGCTCCAATAACAACTCTTGTACTCATAATTTGTTCAATAAAAAAGGGGTGCGGAACACCCCTCTGTATTCAGTTTTAAGTTATAAAATCACTCTTCAAATGATTCAGCGGCTTCTTCTACAGACTTGTAGTGTTTGAATACCGTGATCAGTTTCGTGACTATCAACAGGCTTTCGATCTTGTCGGTTGCGTTGGCAATTCTAAGATCACCACCGGCTTTACGCATAGTGGTAAGAGCTCCAATCAACATACCGAGTCCGGATGAATTCATGAATTTCACTTTTCCAAGATCAACCACTATGTTGGTTTTATCATTGTCGATGAGTTCATGCAATTTTTCATTCAGACTAACTGCATCAGGGCCACCCATAACGTTCCCTTTGAATTCGATAACAACGCTGTTGTAGCGTTCTGATGTATTAAAGCTCATAGATTTCCTGTTGTTTATGTTTTAAGATTTTTTTGTACGTGCTTCGAGTTCAACTACCAACGAACTGGCTACAAATAGCGAACTGTATGTACCAAGTACAATACCGATTAAGAGGGCAAAAGAAAAGCCTTTCAACACCTCACCGCCGAAAATAAACAGCACAGTTACCACAAACAAGGTGGTAATGGAAGTTATGACGGTACGGCTTAGAGTGTCGTTCAAACTTTTGTTTACCATGGGCATGAAATCCATCCCTTTGTGCACATTGGAATTTTCACGGATACGGTCAAATACAACCACCGTATCGTTCAATGAATAACCCACAATAGTCAGGAAGGCCGCAATAATGGCCTGGTCAACCTGAAGGCTGAATGGAACCAGGTCTGCCATTAGGGTAAATATACCCAATACAATGACTACATCGTGAATTAGTGCTGCTACAGCTCCGGCCGAGAATGTCCAGTTACGGAAACGGATGAGGATGTAGATAAAGATAATCACAATGGCGTATATAATGGCCTGTAATGCTCCGGATTTCAAATCTTCGGCAAAACGCGGGCCTACTACATCGGTTTTAATCACCGTGAATGGGTTATCGGGGTAGAGTTCGGTCATCGAGGAGGTAATAATTTGTTGTACCTCGCTGATGGGTTGCTCATTGTCGGTACGAATGAGGATCTCACTATCAGAACCGAACAGTTTCAGTTCCGGTGTGGCACCGAGGGGCACGGAAAGGTCCGACCTCATGTCAACCACGCTTACCGGGTTCTCAAAATCCAGTACGAACTCCTTACCGCCTTTAAAGTCGATACCATACTGGAGTCCTTTTGTCAGAATTGCTCCAAGCGAAGCGAGGAACAGAATAGCCGAGAAAATATAGGCCACCTTCCGTGCTCCGTTAAAGTCAAAATTAGGGGTTTCAAACCATCTCATAATATTATTCCTTTTGTCGTTTTAAATTTCTTTTTACTGATTAGCCGAAGCTTACAGCAGATTTTTTGGCCTGTGTCAGGTAATCAACAACTACCCGTGTAATCACAATAGCACTAAACAATGATGCTACAATACCGGCCATCAGTGTAACCGCGAAACCTTTGATTGGCCCAACTCCAAAACTGAAGAGGATGATAGCCACAAAGAAGGTGGTTACGTTGGCATCAACAATGGCACTCATTGCGTTGGCATAACCTGCTTCAATAGATGCTTTGAGGGTTTTTCCTGTTCTTTGCTCTTCACGGATACGGTCAAATATCAGTACGTTGGCATCCACCGCCATACCGATTGTCAATACAATACCGGCAATTCCCGGCAGGGTAAGGGTGGCTTTGAATGCCGCCAGAATACCGAGGATGAAAATAATGTTGAGCAATAGTGCGAGATCTGCAATTCCACCACCGGTGCGGTAATAGATAATCATGAAGATGGCTACAATGCCCAATCCAAACAGGATGGAGTTTAAACCGGCTTGAATAGATTCAGCACCAAGAGTAGCACCAACGGTACGCTCTTCAAGAATTTCCAAAGGAGCGGGCAGGGCACCTGAAAGCAGGATGTTTACCAAATCCTCGGCTTCGTCCACACCATCTAATCCGGTGATGGACGATCGGCCATTGGAAATCTTGGTATTTACATTCGGGTAAGAGAATACAAATCCATCCAGAACAATAGCTACCGGCTTGCCAATGTTGGCACCGGTGATTCGGCCCCATTTACGGGCACCTTCACTATTCATAGTCATAGAAACTTCGGGCACGTTGGTAGCCGGGTCAAACTGAACGCTTGCGGCTTCAATTACGTCTCCGGTCAGTTCTACTTGTGTTCTTACACCAATAAGTTGGTACAGGTCTGAACCGCCTTGTCCTTCAAGAGGATTCGCACTCCACATCATGGTGGTGCTTCTTGGCATCATGCGCTGAATTTCTTCAGTTGTCAAAAGGTCCATAACGCGGGCGGTATCTTCAGGAGTAGCATACCCAACGAGGTATGGACTTTGAGCCGGTACCAACACTTCCTCTAAAGGATTGAATTGGTTTGAAGCGGCTGAATCAGCAGTATCAGCACTTTCGGTGTAGTCGTCGTAATATTCATATACGGAGTTTACAAAACCACGGAACTCCTGGGCATCAGCAGCCAGGCGGAATTCGAGTCGTGCAGTTCCTTTCAGAAGGCTACGTACACGCTCTTTGTCTTCCACACCCGGCAGCTCAACAACAATACGGTTGTTACCCTGCTTCACAATAGAGGGCTCGGTTACACCGTAACGGTCAACACGGGTACGAATAATTTCGATGGCCCTGTCGAGAGCGGACTGTCGCTGTGTTTTCAGGAAGGTAGCGATTTCTTCGTTGGTAGAACGGCGGGTAATGTCCATTGCGTCGTTGCGGTAGTACCGGCTGAGGCGGGCATCGGGGTCGCGCGATTCGAATTCAGCAACCATTTCGTCGATGAAATCCGTGTCGTTTTCGAGCGATCGTTCAGCAGCTACATCAATCACGTCATTCAGAAGCTGATCGGCATTTTCGCCGGCCAGTTCTCTGATCAGCTGTGGCACGCCCACTTCAAGCGTTACGTGCATACCACCCTGAAGGTCAAGACCCAGAGAAAGGGTGTTGGTACGAAGTTCTTCCAGCTTTTGCTGTTCTTCTTCCTGGTACTGAGCTCGTTCAGAAGGACTGAGCTCTTCCATATAGTTTTGTTCTAACGACCATACTACTGTTGGGTAGAGGTAATAAATTGTAAGGGCCAGAAAAGCCACGATACAACCGATTTTAAATCCGTTTCCTTGCATAATTTCGTTATTTGTAAATTAGTAATTAGTTAATTGTGGCTCTGAGAGATAATTAATGAGCCGATTTCTTAAAAAAGAGGGGAGTTATTGTTATTCAAAAAAACGAATAACAATTAACCAAAAAACGCCTAAGGCGCACCAATTGCTGTGCCGCCGGAAAGGGGAGAGATATGGAAATTGTACTGGCTGACAGACTGCTGCTCAAACTTTTCCCCCGCAGGAGAAAAAGTAAAGGCTTGTTGTTCTGCAACCATTTTGCCATAAAAGGCTAATCCATCAACCGGTAAAACTGAATGAGGCTGAGCTTGTTTAATAAGTACAGCGTTGCCCATTCCGGAAGATGAATTCTGATAGGCAGTCCATTCTTTCAGAAGAACACGGAAAACTTCACTTTCATCTTTGGATTGTGCATCCACAGGAAATTGAAAGTCATCTGCATGAGCTTTCACCAAAGCTGATGCCTGACGAATCACAGATTCCAGTTCATCAGCGCCGGAAGAAAGTTCTTTGAGCTGATCTACAACCGATGTATTGTCACCGGACTTTAAATTGGATTTCAGCCACGAGGTAAACGCATCTTGTTCTGCATTGTCACTTACCGGTTTCATGAAATAGAAAACCATTCCGGCAAGCAGCAGGCCAACGCTAAACGATCGGATGATATGTGTTCTGAAAAAGTTCATTCAGGCCTAAAATATAATCAACAAATACCCCATTGTGAAAGTAAAAGTTGAAAAGAAATGAAGCTATGCCGGTTGTTTGCTCAAGCGCTCAAATTCCTGGTTTAAAAACTGCCCCGTGTAAGATTTTTCTACTTCTGCTACCTCTTCGGGAGTTCCGGTTGCGATGATTTCACCGCCTCCGGCTCCACCTTCGGGGCCGAGGTCAATAATCCAGTCGGCGGCTTTGATGAGGTCGAGGTTGTGCTCAATCACCATCACCGTATTTCCTTTTTCTACCAGCTGCTGGATTACATTTACGAGCATTCGCACATCCTGGAAGTGAAGTCCGGTTGTGGGTTCGTCCATCACATATAGTGTATCACCGGTTCCAACTTTAGAAAGCTCGCGGGCCAGCTTAATGCGCTGAGCCTCCCCGCCCGATAACGTGGTGGAAGATTGGCCAAGGGTAAGATATCCGAGCCCGACATCTACCAGTGTTTCCAGTTTTCGGCTGATGGCCGGCTGGGCATCAAAAAATTCGGCCGCATCTCTGATGGGCATCTTCAATACATCCGAGATGTTTTTGCCTTTAAAATAGATTTCAAGGGTTTCCCGGTTGTAGCGTTTTCCATTACAAGTTTCACAGGTCACATACACGTCGGGGAGGAAGTTCATTTCGATTTTGCGGACACCGTCTCCGCCACATTCCTCACATCGTCCGCCCTTCACATTAAAAGAAAAACGCCCCTGATCATAGCCCCGGATTTTAGATTCGGGCAGCTCGGCAAATAACCGGCGAATGTAATCAAACACTTTGGTATAAGTGCCGGGATTGGAACGCGGGGTACGGCCAATCGGGCTCTGATCAATGGAGATGATTTTGTCAACATTGTCGAAACCTTCAATGCCATCATAAGTCAGTGGCACGGTTTTCGACTTGTAGAAATAATTGGAAAGAATCGGTACCAGTGTTTGGTTGATCAGTGAACTTTTTCCACTTCCGCTAACGCCTGTAACACAAATGAATTTGCCCAGAGGAACTTCCAGATCCTGGTTTTTCAGGTTATGGCCGCGGGCATTGGTCACTTTGATAGACATGTTGTTTCCTTCACGCCTTGTTTCCGGCATTTCAATGACTTCCTCATCATTCAGGAATTTAGCTGTGCTGGATTCAGGATCGAGCTCATCGGGTTTGCCGGCCGTTACAATGTGTCCGCCATTAACCCCGGCACCCGGACCAAGATCAGCTACAAAATCTGCATGCTCAATGGTTTCCCGGTCATGTTCTACAACAATCACGCTGTTTCCAAGATCGCGAAGGGTTTCTAATGATTTTATCAGTTTGATGTTGTCGCGCTGGTGAAGACCGATGCTTGGTTCATCCAGAATGTAAAGTACACCCACCAGTTGGGTTCCAATTTGTGTTGCCAGCCTGATGCGCTGAGCCTCACCGCCACTCAGAGTTTGTGCTTCGCGGTCAAGGCTGAGGTAATTCAACCCTACATTCAGCAGGAAGTCGAGCCTGTCACGAATTTCTTTTAGCACCTGATTTCCGATAATCTGCTGGCGTTCATTCAGGTTAATTCCATACAAGGTATCGCGCAGCTCCTGAATATCTTTTTGCACGAGATCGTGAATGGTATGGCCGTCAATTTTATAGGAGAGAGCCTCTTTATTGAGCCGGCCGCCATCACATTCCGGACAAGTCACCTTATCCATAAAGGCTTTGGCTTTGTCGCGCTGTTTGTTGGATTTACTGTTGTGATATTGATCTATGATGGTATTTCGTAAGCCTTCAAACTTGTGCTTATAGGTCACCGAGTTATCCTTGAAATCGTAGCTGACAGAGAATTTCTTATCTCCGCTGCCATTCATCAGGATATCGATCAGCTCTTCAGGGTAATCCTTGATGGGGGTTTCAAAGTCCAGATTAAAAGAATCGAGAATGGCTTTCAGCTGCTTGAATACAAAAATATCGCGGGGAGCACCCAGAAAACGAATTCCGCCAGCGGCTATGCTTTGGTCTTTATTGGGAACGAGTAAATCCCAGCTTACATCATAAGTATATCCAAGTCCTTCACATTCTTTACAATTTCCGTAGGGGGAGTTGAAGGAAAACAGGTTTGGAGCGGGATCTTCATAAGCGAGTCCGCTTTCAGGGTCGAATAGTTTCTGGGAGAACAGTCGGTCTGTAGTTTCGTCTCCATCTTTGATGGCAAGAATCACATTTCCATCGGCCATTTCCAGCGCCAACCGAATACTGTCAGCAATGCGTTTCTCACTTTTTTCTGAAATCACGAACCGGTCAACCACAATCTCAATATTATGAGTTTTATAACGGTCCAGCTTCATGTCATCTTCCAGATCTTTAAACTCACCGTCAATTCGGGCTTGTACGAAACCTTGTTTTATGGTTTGCTCAAATAATTCGCGATAGTGCCCTTTTCGCCCACGTACCACCGGGGCCAGACAATAAGCTTTGGTTCCTTCCGGCATATCCATCACGGCCTGCACCACCTGGTCGGCCGACTGTTTTTTCATCTCATTCCCGGTTTTGTAAGAATAGGGAATACCAACGCGGGCGTAGAGCAGGCGGAGGAAGTCATAAATTTCGGTGACGGTACCAACGGTAGAGCGTGGGTTTCGATTGGTGGTTTTCTGATCGATGGAAATTACGGGAGAGAGGCCGTCAATGAAATCTACGGCAGGGCGTTCCATCATCCCCAAAAACTGGCGGGCATAAGCTGAAAGGGACTCCAAAAACCGTCGCTGACCTTCAGCATAAATTGTGTCAAAAGCCAGAGATGATTTCCCCGAACCGGAAAGTCCGGTAATCACGACCAACTGATCGCGGGGGATGTCGATGTCAATATTTTTGAGGTTGTGTTCGCGGGCGCCGCGTACTACAATATTATGTTGCAAAGTCTCTCGTGTTTTTAGATTTCAGAACTTTGAAAAATACAAAACAGAGCCCGGAATTCCTTCATTCCTTTTTTAGAAAAATTTGAATGCAAGCTGAAGGCTGATAAGGAAATGGAATTTGATGGGTGAATTTTACTAATTGCGGGAAATCAAATGAGCATGGAAGAACAAAACCAGTCAGCCACCGAAATCACCCCTGAAAAAGCAGCCGAACGTTTAAAAGAAACGGATAAAGAATTCATTAAACTGTTTGGGCATGGAAGCCTTGAAGTGGAGTATTATAAGCCCGATAAAGCCGATAAACAGCAACCGCATGAACGGGATGAAATTTATGTGGTGATATCCGGCTCCGGATTTTTTGTAAATGGAGATCAAAGACATCCTTTTGAAGCCGGCCAGGTGTTACTTGTACCTGCAGGAGTGGTACACCGGTTTGAAGATTTTACCGAAGACTTTGCCACCTGGGTTTTTTTCTACGGACCTAAAGGAGGAGAAAAGGGGTAGCTTATTCGTCGTTATCTTCCCCGGCAGTCCTGATCAGGCTGTTGTATTCTCTGATAAATAGCCGGTTCGGGAATATACCTTCAGCATCTTCAGATAATTCGGGTTTAATTCTCTTCACAAAATACATCTTCAGGTTGCCAATGTACTTGGTTTCAATCTCTCCGCGCGATTCACACTCAAAGAAATCTTTAACCCGCTCGTAAGTAGATTCAGAGATATTGATGGAGTTTTCTCTGGAATGTTCTTCCAATCGCGATGCCACATTTACGGTTTCTCCCCAGATGTCGTAGGCAAAGCGGGTCTTTCCAATCACACCCACTACTACTTTTCCGGTGTGAATACCAATGCGAACGGGAAGGTATGGAGTGTCCGATTGATTTTTATCTCCAAACGATTGAACAAAATCCCTGATTTTAAGAGCTGTAAGGATGGTATCGATGGGGTGCGATTGGTTACGCTCCGGGATTCCGCCCGCTGCCATGTAGCTGTCGCCAATGGTCTTAATCTTAATCAGATTGTGTTGCCGGGTGTATTCGTCAAACCGGTCGAAGTAGAACGAAAGGCTTTCGATGAGTTTTTCCGGGCTGAGCTCGGGGACTACCTTTGTAAATCCTTCAAAGTCCGTAAACATGATGGTTGTGTCGTGATACCGCTCGGGGGTTACAGTTCCATAAGCCAGCAGGTTCTCCGCAATCTTTTCCGGGAAAATGTTATGGATCAGTTCCTCATGTTCATTTTTGGTGAGCTCAAGCTCTTTGTTGGCGGCGTTTAACCCGCTTTGCATTCTGCTCAGCTGATTATTTTGAGCAAGGGTATTCTTATACGTAGAAATCAACAGATTAACCAGGTACGAATAATCGGCTTTGATCTCATACTCCTTGCCTTCAATCTCCACTTTCACCGTGTCATCTTCCTTCACAGGAGGAGGGGGGTTCAGCATTAACTCATCGATCTTGCTGTACAAGGTTTCGTCATCAAATGGCTTGGTGAGGTAATTATCTGCACCGGCTTCAATTCCCTTCATAATGTGTTCGGTGGTCACCATAGAAGTAACCAGAATAATCGGGATTTTATTAAGCCGGGTATCTTTTTTGATATGCTCACAAAGTTCGAACCCATCCATAATCGGCATATCTACATCACTGAGGATGAGATCCGGATATTCAGTTCGGGTTAATTCCAGGGCATCCTCGCCATTTTGAGCGGTTAGCACCTCGTACCCCTTTTGAATTAATTTATGCCTTGTAAGTGTTACCAATGCCGGATGGTCGTCAACCACCAAAATCCGCAATTTTGTTTCTAACATGATCTGTCTTTAAGAATTCTCTGGTAATATATTTGATTAGGCAAAACAATGTGTGTGAGAATTTTTTAAGCATTAACCCCAAAAAACCGATAGTTTACCTGTTCATTCAACAAAAATTGTACGCATGCAAGAAGTAGCACATAAAAATTGGTCGCCAACATCGTGGAAAGATAAACCGGTAAAGCAACTGCCGGAATATCCCGATCAGGACCGACTGGATAAAAGTTTTGAAACCCTGAAGTCTCTTCCTCCGCTTGTCACTTCCTGGGAAATTGAAGCCCTAAAGGATAAGCTGGCCAATGTTGCGGCAGGAAAAGCATTTCTTTTACAGGGTGGAGACTGTGCCGAAAGCTTTGATGCTACTAAAGCACCTAAGATTGTGAACATGGTGAAGGTGCTGCTGCAAACCAGCTTCATTTTGATTCACGAGATGGGCGTGCCTGTGTTGAGAGTTGGCCGGATTGCCGGGCAGTATGCCAAGCCACGCTCCAATGATTTTGAAATGGTGAATGGGGAAGAGATTCACAATTACCGCGGAGATCTTATCAATGGCTATGAGTCTGAATCCGGAATTCGTATGCCTGATCCACAGCGACTGTTGGAAGGATATCACAAAGCCGGTTTAACACTGAATTTTTTGCGTGCCCTGGCAGATGAAGGTTTTGCCGATTTGCATCATCCCGAACAATGGGAACTCGATTTTATGCAGAACAACGAATATTACGCCGAATACGAGGATATGGTGAACTCCATAACCAAAGCCGTGCGTTTTGTTGAGTCTATTGCACCGGATACGTTCTCAACCCTGCAAAAAGTAGATTTCTATACTTCACACGAAGCGCTGAACTTGTATTACGATTCAGCCCAAACCCGCCCTGTTCCACGTAAAAAAGGATATTTTAACCTGAGTGCACATATGGTGTGGCTGGGTAACCGAACCCGGGATCTTGACGGGGCACATGTTGAGTATTTTAAGGGAATCAATAATCCGGTGGGCATTAAAGTAGGGCCTCCCTATGAAATTGATGAAACGATGAAGCTGATAGAAACGCTGAATCCAAATCATGAGGCTGGTAAAATTGTGCTCATCACCCGTTTTGGAAAAGACACTGTTGAGAAAGAACTTCCTAAACTGATTCAAGCCGTTCGTCGGGAAGGATTCCCGGTTGTTTGGAGTTCAGACCCTATGCACGGAAATACATTCAGCACCGATGGCGGCATCAAGACCCGCAACTTTGACGATATATTAAGTGAGGTTCAGTCATCTTTTGCTATCCACCGGTCGGAGGGGAGTTACCTCGGCGGTGTTCACCTGGAGCTTACCGGTGATAATGTGACCGAATGTGTGGGTGGCGCCAAAGGATTAGGTGAAAAAGAACTTCAGCATAATTATGAGACTTTCTGTGATCCGCGCCTCAATTACGAACAGAGCCTCGAAATGGCCTTCCTCGTAGCCCGCGAGTGGAAGAAAAGTTATTCTTGATAGGTGTTAGGTGTTAGGTTTTAGTTAGTCACTCAGCGAAAGCGAAGAACCTTTGTTTACTTAATTACCAAGTATTAAGGGTAAAGATCTTTCGCTTCCGCTCAAGATGACCCTAAAACCTAAAACCTAACACCTAATCCCTAACACCTAATCCCTAACCCCCCCCCCTCTGTCAATTTTGTCTGGAGTCTGTCATTGTTGAAACGGCTTCACTGTCAACCTTTCCATTTTATAGATTCTGTCTGAAATTTCATCAGGATCGTTTGCCCGTCTGTCAGCATATCCCTTTGCTTATTCTGTTGGCATATGCCTTGCATTAGTAAAAGTGAATTAACGAAAAAACGAAAACTTAAATGCGAGGTTAATTATGGCACTTGTTAATTACACCCGACCCAATGTTGATCTTCACTCAAAAAGATTCAGCGACATCTTAGATGAGTTTTTCAATGAATCACTGAATTACAGAAACGATTCGTTCATGCCTTCAGTAGATATTTCTGAAACCGAAAATCAGTTCGATGTTTCAGTTTCGCTGCCCGGTATGAATAAAGAAGATATTAACGTTGATCTCGACAACGGACACCTTACAATAAGCGGTGAGCGTAAACTCGAGAACGAAGAAAACGGTAAAAACTTTCACAGGGTAGAATCAAGTTATGGCTCATTCAGCCGTTCTTTCCAGCTACCCGATAGTATTGATGAAGAAAGCATTACCGCGAAATATGAAAATGGTATTCTGAATATCACCATTGCCAAAAGCGAAGAAAAGGTTAAGAAGAAGATCGAGATTTCATAAATCTGATCCATTAGGTTAAGGGAGCCGAAGTCCCTTGAGTGGGGCTTCGGTTTCTTATTTATATCTACAGAATTGTAAAGGTTTGTGGAAGCACACAATTTTAAAAACGTGCTGCGTTATAAATACCGCAATCCATGAATAACAATTAAATCAGAATAAATATGAGTACCACAGTAAAGAATATATTTGGGGTGGCCGCAGCGGTTGTTGTGCTGTTAGGTTTTAATCTTGCCATCGACAGCGACTCCGTTACTCTTCCGGATTCTACAACTAATCATAAGGTAGAATCTGCTGAAGAAAAGCCGGTTGCTTCACTTAAAGATTTTAATGATGCCATTGTTGACATCGCCGAAAACACAAACCCGTCTGTTGTAACCATAACCACCAAGCGAGTGGAAGAAGTGCGGGTTGTCAATCCCTTTTCGCAGTTTTTTGGGAATCCCAGAGGTGAAGGTGAAACCCGGGAGCGAGTTCAGCGTGGGTTAGGTTCAGGAGTGATTGTATCTGATGAAGGATATATACTGACCAATAACCACGTAATTGAACAGGCCGATGAAATACAGGTACGTTTGTTTGATGGCAACGAAGTTGATGCCGAACTGATTGGCACAGACCCACAAACCGACATCGCCGTACTAAGGATAGATGTAGATAATCCACCGTCCGTTCCAATGGGCAACAGCGACGAATTGAAAGTAGGCTCATTTGTACTGGCAATTGGAAGTCCACTTAGCGAGAATTTAGCACACACGGTATCTTTTGGAATCGTCTCTGCAAAAGGCCGGAATATTGGATTAATCCAAAACCGACAGGAGCAATGGGTTGGTTATGAAGATTTTATTCAGACGGATGCAGCCATCAATCCGGGTAACTCCGGCGGCGCCCTCATTGATATAAATGGAGAATTAGTAGGTATTAACTCGGCCATAGCATCCAGGTCAGGCGGAAATGACGGCATTGGATTTACTATCCCCATCAACCTGGCAAAACGAATTATGAACGACCTGGTTGATGATGGCGAAGTTTCCAGAGGGTATCTGGGAATGTATATGGCCGGAGAAGTAGATCAGACCATGGCGCGTGGACTGGGACTTGGAGACATCCGGGGAATCATGGTAGGTCGTGTTGAAGAAGACGGCCCTGCTGATAAAGCCGGTTTACAGGAAAAAGATATCATTATATCTTTGAACGGTGACAAAGTTAAAGACTGGGCCAGTTTCAGGACCAGAATCGCCGCTTACAAACCGGGCGATGAAATTGCCTTGGGTATTATCCGTGATGAAGATAATATGACGCTGGACGTTACGTTAGGAAAACGTCCACAGGAACAAACGGCTTCTATCGCTCCTCAAAATAAAGAAGAGATGGACGAGCGACTTGGCTTTACGGTACGGGAGCTGTCATCCGAAATTCGCAGCCAGCTCAATATTGAAAACGAAACCGAAGGAGTTGTTGTTCTGGAAGTTAGAGATGGCAGTAATGCTTACGAAAGGGGACTTAGGTCACGGGATATTATTACCGAGGTAGGCAGAACACCTATTGATTCAACAAAAGATTTTTACGAACAGCTTGAAGAAATAGAAAGTGACGTTGTTCTTTTGACCATTAAAAGAAATGACCTGGAACAATACATCGCTTTCGAAATATAAATGTAATCGAAGCATAGATTTTTTGTACCCCGAAAACCCAAACCTTGATCCCTGATACGGATCAGGGTTTTTATTCCGGGTCGGGAACTATAACCGACTCAAAACGTGTTTTCCATTTACCAAAAATTACACGGATACTTTGTTAACATTTTGTATCTTATAGCATAAGATTTTAGAAAAGAATTTGTACCCCGAAAAACCCAAACCCTGAACTCTGATACAGTTCGGGGTTTTTTATTTTAAACAATTTCAGGGGGATAGCATCTACTTCAATAGAATATGAGCTTCCATTAAATGACAAGTAGAGCTGATGTTATTGCACGCACAGCAATCACCTGTTTGAATAGATTTCTAATACTGATGATCTTCTGTTCCTGTCTATATGTAGCTTCTCAAAAAAAATGAACTGCAGCCAATACCCTTCAAATTCATTTTCGTCCTGCAATTCTGTCAATAAAATTTCGTAGGCACGATTTTGGTTTTTATTCAGGTAGAAAAGAAAAAAAGGAGATTGACATGAATCTGAATAAATTTACACTGAAAGCACAGGAGGCTGTTCAAAAAGCACTTGAGATGGCCCAAAGCGGCAACAACCAAGCTGTTGAACCTGCCCATATTTTAAAAGCATTTCTGAGTGACCAAGAGAGCATTGTAAATACACTGTTGAGCAAATTGGGGGCAAACCCGTCGGCTATTGAGAACGTGGTGGATACAACCCTGGACCGACTTCCAAAAGTACAGGGAGCCTCTGTATCCGGGCAATATTTGTCGAACACCAGCAAGGAGTTGTTTGATGTAGCCCAGAAAGAGGGAAATAAGCTCGGGGATGAATACATCAGTTCCGAACACATATTGATTGGAATGACGACTGTGAAAGGGGAGATCGCGAATCTGTTGAAAGATCAGGGCGTGACCAAAGAGAACATTCTGAAAGTGTTGAAGGATGTCCGTGGCAATCAAACCGTGGACGATCCGAATGCTGAAAGTCGGTATGGAGCCCTGAAGAAATATGCCCGTGACCTCAACGATCTGGCTGAGAAGAATAAGCTGGATCCCGTTATTGGCCGGGATCAGGAAATCCGGCGCGTGATGCAAATTCTTACACGGCGAACAAAGAATAACCCTGTTTTAATTGGTGAACCCGGTGTAGGTAAAACAGCTATCGCCGAAGGAATGGCTTTGAGAATAGTTCGTGGGGATGTTCCTGAAGGACTTAAAACCAAACGAATTGTAGCCCTCGATATGGGCTCGCTGGTAGCCGGCACAAAATTCCGTGGCGAGTTTGAAGAACGACTGAAAGCGGTAGTGAAAGACGTATCGGATTCTGACGGTGAAATCATTCTCTTCATTGACGAAATTCACACACTGGTTGGAGCCGGGGCCACCGAGGGCGCTATGGATGCGGCCAACATTCTGAAACCGGCGCTTGCCCGGGGCGAACTGCACGCTATCGGGGCCACTACGCTTGATGAATACCGCAAGTATATTGAGAAAGACAAAGCGCTGGAACGTCGACTGCAAACTGTGTTGGTAGGCGAACCTTCTGTGGAAGATACCGTTTCGATTCTCCGCGGATTGCAGGAGCGCTATGAAGTACACCACGGTGTTCGGATAACCGACTCGGCCGTGGTAGCTGCAGCAGAGCTTTCACACCGTTACATCGGAGACCGTTTCCTACCTGATAAAGCTATTGACCTGATTGATGAAGCCGCCTCCCGGTTACGCCTGCAAATCGATTCACTTCCGGAAGAACTGGATGCGCTGGAACGTCAAATCCGGCAGTTGGAAATTGAGCGTGAGGCATTAAAACGGGAAAAAGATCAATCCAAAATGAAAGGGATTGAGAAAGAGCTCGCCGACCTCGAAGAAGATCGAAAATCGATGCGGGTGCAATGGGAGCAGGAACGCGAACTGATCCAAAGGGTGAGAGAGCTGAAGCAAGCCATTGACACGGCCCGAAACGAAGCCGATAAAGCCGAGCGACAGGGGAACTACGAAAAAGTAGCCGAATTACGCTATGGCACAATCACCCAGCTTGAAAATGAACTGCAGGAGTCGCAAAAGAAACTGGATGACATGCAGGAAAATCAGTCTTTGCTGAAAGAGGAGGTGGATGCGGAAGACATCGCCGATATTGTAGCACGCTGGACCGGAATTCCGGTTCGGAAGATGCTGCAAAGTGAACGTAAGAAACTGCTGCAGTTGGAAGAAGAACTACATAAGCGGGTAATCGGCCAGGATAAAGCAATTGAAGCTGTATCTCATGCAGTTCGTCGTTCACGGGCCGGACTGCAGGATGAGCAGAAACCGATTGGCTCCTTCTTCTTTCTCGGATCAACCGGTGTGGGTAAAACAGAACTTGCCCGTTCGCTAGCTGATTTTCTGTTCAATGATGAAAATGCCATGATTCGCATCGATATGAGTGAGTACATGGAGAAGCACAGCGTAAGCCGGTTGGTAGGAGCTCCTCCGGGCTATGTAGGCTACGATGAGGGCGGACAGCTTACGGAGGCTGCACGTCGACATCCCTATTCGGTAATTCTGCTCGACGAAATCGAAAAAGCACATCCGGATGTATTCAACATTCTGCTGCAGGTGCTGGATGAAGGCCGCCTGACTGACAATAAAGGTGTTACGGTGGATTTCAAAAATACCATCATCATTATGACGTCGAATATCGGTTCGCACCTGATTTCCAACGAGATCGAGAAAACCGGTGGTGATATGAGTGATGAGAAATACGAAGAACTTCAAAACAAACTGATAGAGCAGTTGAAGCAAACCATCCGGCCGGAGTTTCTGAACCGTGTGGACGATACCATTGTGTTCCATCCGCTGGGTCAGGAGCACATCCGCGCCATTGTGGATATTCAGCTTCGAAGAGTGCACGAAATGCTCCGGAAGAGTGAAGTGACCCTTGATGTATCTGATACCGTTAAAGACTGGCTGGCTGTTCGGGGGTATGACCCTGTGTACGGAGCGCGTCCGCTGAAGCGGGTGATTCAACAGAATATCACCAATAAACTGGCCACGAAGTTAATCAGCCGTGAAGAAGAAGGCCCGGTTCATTACGAGGCCACTATCAACAAAGCAAAAGATGGCATCGACTTTGCCGAAGTACTGGATGATGTAGAAGCCTGGGCGGAAGAGGATTGAAAATTTAAAATTAAGTATTAAAAATTGGGTTGGGAGTTCTTGACCACCCAATTTTTAACTTTCAATTCTTAATTTTGAATTTCAGCTTAGCTGGACAAATTAGTCTCGCCCTTAATTTTCTCATACTCTTCATCATTCGGTTCCCAAAGTTCGATTTTGTAGCCATTGGGATCCATAATCCAGCCGAACTTGCCGTATTCGTAAACTTCCATTTCACCGACAATTTCTACGCCTTCCTCTTCAAGAACCATAAGCAGTTCTTCCAGGTTTTCTACCCGGTAATTAACCATTGCGTCTTTTTTGCTGGGATTGGTGTATTCGGTGTTTTCATCAAACATACTCCAGGCGGTGTAGCCCCTCTTATCAGGATCTTCGGCATGCCGCCACTCAAAAGTACCGCCATACTTTCCGCTTTCGATACCCAGATGATTCCGGTACCAATCTCTCGTGGCATCGGGATCTTTAGCTTTCAAAAATACGCCACCAATTCCGGTTACTCGCTTTTTCATAAAGTTTGATTTTTTTGTTGTATGCTTTCGCCATTCAGCTTTCAGTTTTTGTCTCTGAAGAAAACTGAAAGCTGATTTCTGACGGCTGAAAGCTAACTTATTAGTCGTTATGCTGGTCAAATAAAATCTGGTTTCCATCCGGGTCCTCGATGCAAAAGTGGCACGGACCTTTATCCTCGTGGATGGAATCTGACTCCATCAGGAATGTAACCTCCTTTTCCTTTAAATCTTTATAGACACTTCGGGCATCCGTTGGGTTAAAGGTGATGATATTTTCCTCAAACATATCCTGGAATAAACCGATCAGAGAATTTCCCTTCTTCATAATAATCCAGTTGTTCTCGATGGGGCCGGTACCTTCAACCGGTTCAAACCCCAGTTTTTCATAAAATGCTTTAGAGGCATGGATGTCTTTAACTGCAAGTGAAAGAGAGTGATTATTCGGATTCATGGTAATTTAGTTTGGTTAACCTTTAATGTTCTTTTCGTAAAGCTCGATCCATTCCCCGGGTGTCATTTTTCCCGCCAGCTCGCCGATCAATTCGTAGGGAATGTGATCCGGATTTCGAAAACGGATACAACTCTTGCCCATATCGAGCTTGGTTTTTACATGTTTGGGATACTCTCCCTTAAACCAGTTCATGAGTTCATCATCAGCATAAATCCCGGAGTGGTACACCGCAATATGATTCTTTTGAGAAGCAATGTTTATAAAGGGCAGAGGAAGCTCCGGCGTTACGTGATATCCATCCGGGTACAGCGAATGGGGCACAACATAACCAATCATCCCGTAGCTCATTTGTTCTTTGAACCCCTCAGGCAGGTTATCACTTATAACCGATCGAAGTTTTTTGATGGGTTCTTTACGTTCTTCTGGGATTTTTTGAATGTATTCTTCAGGACTGTGGGCTTCAATTTTCATAGATTTTCTTGTTGAATTTTAAATGGCGGACGCATCCGGGTTCATATTTTCTTCGGTTGGCATAAAGGTGCTCTTTCGCAATAAAGCTGCACTAACCAGTGAAATAATCAAACCGACAGGCAGAATTTCTGACAGCGTTAAGAGGACACGGAAAAACGGGTTTTCATACATATCAGAATAGAACTGTATTTGTTCTTCCATTTCCGCTATCGCTACATCAGATGCACCATCCGCTTCCATATTTTCAATTACGGAAGTTGAATAAGTTTCCATGAAGTTGACATCGGAGGTTTGGAGGTAAATTTCCCATCCGCCTACATAGAAAGCACTGGCAACCAACGCGATATATAATCCTACCAAAAATGCTTTCCCGAATTTGATAACGCCACCCAGGTAGTTGTCCCGATATTGTTTTACCCCTACAAAGATCATGGACAGAGCAATGATCATAACCAAATAGCCAACCCACTCCGAATTGGCGTGCATCATTTCATCCCCCGCAAAGTTAGTGAGGAGGGTGGCGATGACCACATTAATCAGTCCGGCAAGTATGCCGAATGTGAGTATAATTTTTGACATATTGTTTGATGCTTGGTTAAATGTGCTGCTCCAAGTAAGTGAAATTGAAAAAGGAATGCATCACCCGAAAGTATGATTTTGAAATTTTCGGGTAAAAACCAGCTGTAAATAGTAATGCACGGGCATATTTTTATTTAAAAATCGAAAACAATCTCAGTTTATTAATCAAATATTCATGATTGATAGGTACCTATCAGTACTTACTCAATCGAAGAACTCTTAAGCCTCAAAGCAATGGGAAAAAAAGTGGATTTATCTAAACATAAAATTTCAGTAGAGAATATCATCAGGAACCCGGCCCCGGCAAAATTCTATGAGGATGCCATCAAATTTGATCCCGGTTCAGCAGTAGCCGATTCGGGTGCGTTGGTTGTTAGGTCAGGGAAAAGAACGGGGCGAAGTCCGGCCGACAAGCGGGTTGTGAAAACTTCCGGTGTTGAAAAGGAAGTGTGGTGGGGTAATGTAAATATTGCGCTGGATGAACATACTTTTAGCATCAATCACCAAAGAGCCACCGATTACCTGAACACGCGGGAGCGGCTATATGTAATTGATGGTTTTGCGGGTTGGGATCCTAACTATCGTCTCAAAGTCCGGATTATAGCAGAGCGCCCATACCATGGATTGTTTATGCATAATATGTTGATTCGGCCAACAGCCGAGGAGCTCGAAAACTTTGGAGAGCCTGATTTTGTGGTATATAACGCCGGTAAATTTCCTGCAAATCGTTTTACTGAAGGCATGACCTCCGATGCCAGTGTAGATGTGAATTTTGAAAAAGGCGAAATGGTGATTCTGGGAACGGAGTATGCCGGGGAGATGAAGAAAGGTATTTTTACCGTTATGCATTACCTGATGCCTAAGAAAGATGTACTTTCCATGCACTGTTCGGCAAACGAAGGGGAGAAACCCGAAGATGTAGCGCTCTTCTTTGGCTTATCCGGAACCGGAAAAACCACACTTTCGGCTGATAAAAGTCGCAAACTGATAGGCGATGATGAACACTGCTGGAGTGAAGACGGCGTGTTTAATATCGAAGGCGGTTGCTATGCAAAAACCATCAATCTGTCTGAAGAAAA
The DNA here is from genome assembly GCF_024320785.1 of Gracilimonas sediminicola. Taxonomy (NCBI): domain Bacteria; kingdom Pseudomonadati; phylum Balneolota; class Balneolia; order Balneolales; family Balneolaceae; genus Gracilimonas; species Gracilimonas sediminicola. The sequence goes on along the minus strand of NZ_JANDBC010000001.1, from coordinate 764,339 downwards.
AGAACCTGAGATATATAATGCCATCAAGTTCGGAACGGTGCTGGAGAATGTGGGCTATGATGCGAATACCCGAAAAGTGGATTACGACGATGTTTCCATCACTCAAAACACCCGGGCTTCGTATCCCATCGACTTTATCTCAAATTCCAAAATCCCATGCACAGCCGGACATCCTAAAAACATCATCTTTTTGACTTATGATGCCTTTGGTGTATTGCCTCCGGTAAGCAAGCTGTCTCCTGAGCAGGCTATGTACCACTTTATCAGTGGATATACCGCCAAAGTTGCCGGAACCGAAATGGGTGTTACAGAGCCTGAAGCTACATTTTCTGCCTGCTTTGGGGCAGCCTTCCTGGTATGGCCACCGTCTAAATATGCCGAAATGCTCGCGGAGAAAATGCGAACTCATAACGCCAAAGCCTGGCTGGTGAATACCGGAATTACAGGCGGAGCCTATGGCAAAGGCGGAGAGCGAATCAATCTCAAAAACACCCGTGCTATCATTAATGCCATTCATGAAGGTAAGCTTGATGATGCCGACACGGTGCAAGACGAAGTGTTTGGGTTCAGGATTCCAACAAACTGCCCTGAAGTTCCTTCAGAAATACTACAGCCACGTAATTCCTGGAGCAATGCAGATGAGTATGATGCACAGGCTCAAAAGCTTGGCAAGCTCTTCCGCAAAAACTTCGATAAGTATAAAGCAGAAAGCAGTGATGAAATCATAAACGCAGGACCTAAAGTCAGCGATTAATCGATAAGTTCAAGGTAACTTCAATCCACCGGCTCGAATGGGGCGGTGGATTTTTTTATGGGATGAGCTTTAACGATCGGGCTTTTTTAACGGCCATACTTCGGCGGCTTACTTCCAGTTTTTGGTAAACACTGGAAAGGTGTGTTTTTACCGTATTGATAGAAATAAAAAGCTTATTGGCTATTTCCTGGTTAGAGTGACCTTTCCCGAGATGCTCGAGGACATCAAGTTCGCGCTCGCTGATACCCAGCGACTTCAAGGCTTTTTCATTCCGTTTGAAAGGAGCTTTTTCAGATTCCTGTGGTGCTTTTGCCGTTAGTTTTTTCCCCAGCCAAATGCCTAATATGGTAAATAGAATGGCAATGGCAACGATATACACCGGAGTTGAGATGATTTCTACCATATAAAAATACTCAATTGCTTCTACCACTAATACACCGGCAGCAAGTACAGCCCCGTAAATTAATACTGTTTTCTTCATCCTTAAATCTGATATGCTACAGTAGTTCTTCGGGGTTTAATCCTTTAAGGTCGTCAGCAACAAACTTGCGGCCTTTGCGCACCAGCTCTCCATCCAGGTACACATCAGCGCCAATACAAACCAGGTCCCAATGGATGTTACTGGAGTTGCCGTTTGGTGCTACTTCATAGTCTTTACCGAGGGTAAGGTGGTTAGACCCATAAATCTTCTCATCAAAAAGAATGTCATACATCGGGCTTTCGATCACCGGGTTCAACCCAAAGCTGAACTCTCCGAATTGCCGTGCTCCCTCGTCTGTGTCCAGAATATCTTTAAGGGCCTCGTTGTTGGAGGAATCAAAATCAACCACCACGCCGTCTTTCACTTCCAGCTTCACAAATTCAAAAGGTTTGCCCTGATAAACGGAAGGAGCGTAAGAAATCACTCCATTTACGGAATCCAGAACGGGAGAGGTAAAAAGTTCTCCGTCGGGGATATTTCGCTTACCAAAGCAGGGAACCCAGTTCTGTCCTTTAACCGAAAACTTAATATCGGTTCCTTCACCTTTAAGGTGAATTTCATCGGTGGCTCGCAGTCGTTTTTCCAGGGGCTTCATTGCTTCTTCAAGCCGGGCGTAGTCGACCAGACAGGCATCGTAATAAAAATCAGCAAAAGCACGCGTTGGCATTTTGGCGTTCATCGCAAAGGCAGCCGATGGGTACCGCATGATGCACCAGTTGGTGTTGTTGACGCGCTCATCAAAGTGAACCGGTTTCAAAAAATGCTCGGAATAGGCCTTGTTGGCTTCTTTACTGGCATGTGAATTTTCATAGATATTTTGTGAAGCACGGATTCCGATAAAGGCATCCATTTGCTTCATCAGTGGAAGCTGATCAACAGAAGCCTGATTCTTCCAAAATTCCTCGTCACCATTTTCAATTAAAATACGCTGCGTATCCGCATCTTCGATCTTTATAAACGGATGCGCTCCCTTTTCACGGATTTGCTCTACCAAAGCTCGGAGCAGGTCGATGCCGTTTAAGCCGATAAGCTGTACCATCACATTGTGCCCTTTCTGAACCTCGGTGCTGTGTTCAAGAATGAGGGATGCGAGTTTCTGATCATTTTGTGAGATCATAGTGCAGTATTGGATTTGGAATGATGAATATTCGATTTGGCAGACAAAGTTAAGAGAATCCGAAGACAGTTGAGAGTTATAAAGTTATAAAGTGAGGAGTAGCTTTCAATCACCCCATCACTTTATCACTCATCACTCCTCACTAACGTTAAGTACGGTATCACACAAGGCAATTTCGTTAGGATCGTTGGAAGCGAGGAAAACCAGGGTACCGGCCTCAGCTGCTTCTTTGACTATCTCGGATACCAATGCATGTCCTTTTTCGTCGAGATTGGAGCCGGGTTCATCCAGCATTAATATTTCAGGCTTGCGAACCAGAGCGGCGGCCAATTTAACACGTTGTTGTTGTCCGGTAGAAAGGCTTCCAAAAAGCTGATCGCTCAAATGTGGAATCTGAACCTTCTCAAGTAAGGCGGAAAGCCGGTCTTCGTGGGCTGATTTGCCCCCGGCTTCCACTAAAAACCGCAGGTTCTCCTCAACCGAAAGCTCTGCATAAAGATTTATATAAGGAGCGGCATAACCCAGCTTCGCTTTCACCTGTTTTTGATTCATCGATTCTTCATCCTGCTTCCAGATAATGGTTCCTGAATTTGGGCGAAGCAGATAAGCCAGGCATTTCATCAATGTTGACTTGCCACTACCGTTAGCTCCCGAAATACCCAGAATTCCTCCGGTGTGCTCAAAACTGAGATCCGAAAAGATGGTATGTCGGTTATATTTTTTGGAAAGATTTTGTACCTGAAGTGAAATCATGCCCCAAAGGTAGCAAGTTTGTGACTAATAAGAATATGCTTTCAGTTCATAAAATTTGAAAACTATAACGGAATATCTAAATCCTTAATTGTATTGCGAGCCGGCAGGCTTTATTTTCAGTGAAATACTAAAACGACTTATGCATCAGGCAGTAGAAGAAATCATCGATCGGCTTATTGGCGCGGTTAAATCCGACAAGCCCTATTATACCCTGAAAGACTGTCTTTCAGCGGGGTTCCCTTCCTTTATTGTTGAACGAATTCGCATCGAAATCAACGAAAAGCTGAAGAAAGAATTTGTTTTAGAAGACACGGAATGGGCGAACACTGATCAGCAGCTGGTTAAAGATGCGTGGAAAGAATTTCAGCAAGCATTATTTGCAAATTCCCGCATTCCTAAAGACAAGTTTTACGTAGTTACCAGCCGGGTAATGACCGAGATTGTGAAGGTGTACCTGGAACCGCGTCATCACATGGCGGATTATATTTACAAAGGCGAAGAAGAACTCGATTACGAAGAGCTGGTTCGGCGAACCGACAAGCTGACTATTTATAAGCACTTTGGTAAAGCCATTCCGCTGTATATGAAAAAAAGGAAGCTGAAAACACTGGAGAAGAAAAGGTGTAAGCTGCTTATCCATAACCTGGATGCAAACCTTGTTGCATCCTATACAGCCAAAGAATGGGCGCAGGTCCTTGAGCTTTTGTTTACCCTATTTGGAGGAGAAGTAGATGCCAAACTCATTCAGCTATTTTTTGAAGACAAGGGATTGTACCTCACGGCAAAAGCTTTTAACGAACTGAATGAGCAGATTACCAAAGAGCGTTTTATTGAAATTCTTTCCTATCCAGACTTGCTGGACGTGAAGCTTCAGGAGAAATTTCGGGATCAGTTCCGGGAGGAGTTAATTGCTCAGAAAAATCGCTTTGACCATCCTGATGAAGAGGAGATGGAAGAAATTGATGAAAAAGAACAGCGATTGTTGGATAGTTTTTTTGGCGATTACAGTGAAGAAGGTCCGCAAATGACGGACGAAGAGTCGTTCAATGCTCTCTTTAAAACCGAGCAGAAAGATAAGTCCATTTTTGAGGAGTTTGAAGAAGTGCCCGATGCTGAAAAGATCTCGGAATCACTCAAAACCGGAGATCAAACCGATGAAATCAAGAAGTTTCGGGAGAACCTCGTAACGGTACTTGATCAGGCAGCACATTCGTTCAAAAACCTGACGGAAGAAGAGGAAGAGGAAAAGAAAAAATCAAAAAAGAAGAAGAAAAAGAAGTCTTCCAAAAAAGAAGAGAAGCCTGCAGAACCGGCGCCTGAAAAAGAAGAAGAGGATGTGCTGGATGAATTAGCTGCGGAAGATGATACGGATGAATCTGTTATTGAGGAAGAAGCCGAAGATAATGACGAGCAGCCCATGTGGCAGCAGTTTATACGTCCCGACCAAATGGATATGTTGATGAGCAGTAAGGGTTCGGATAGTGACGAGATGCTGATTGATGAGGAAACGCTGGTCGATGAACTCGTTGATGAAGAGGACGAAGACGACCAGACCATGCCCACACTGAAGGACTTTATGATCAACAATGAAGGCTTTTTTGTAGAAAAAATTTTCAAAGGATCAGATAAGAAATACGAAAAAGCCCTGAGTAAAATTCAGGAGCTGGACAATTGGGATGAGGCTACTGAATTCATTGAAAAAAAAGTATTTTCGACTAATAAAGTTGATATGACATCTGAAGTAGCCATCGATTTTACCGACCGGCTTCAATCTTATTTTGACGAATATAAATCTTAAACAATACCTTAATTATGGCATCCAATCCAAAAGTAGAACGACTACAGAAACTGCGGGAAGAAGCACTTAAAGGCGGAGGTGAGGCCCGAATCGAGAAGCAACATGATAAAGGCAAACTAACCGCCCGCGAGCGAATCGATCTGTTGGTGGATAAAGGCTCGTTCGAGGAAATTGACAAGTTTGTGACCCACCGGAGTACAGCTTTCGGATTGGATAAGAAAAAGATATTAGGGGATGGGGTCGTAACCGGCCACGCTAAAATTCACGGCCGTCCGGTTTATATTTTCAGTCAGGATTTTACCGTATTTGGCGGTTCTCTGTCAGAAACCCATGCAGAGAAAATTTGCAAGATTATGGATCTGGCCTTGAAGAATGGAGTACCGATCATCGGACTTAACGACTCCGGAGGCGCTCGCATCCAGGAAGGGGTATCCTCGCTGGGCGGTTATGCTGAGGTATTCTGGAGAAACAGTATGGCCTCGGGCGTTGTGCCTCAGATTTCGGCTGTGATGGGGCCTTGTGCAGGTGGAGCCGTTTACAGTCCGGCGCTTACCGATTTCATTTTTATGGTGGAAAATTCCAGCTATATGTTTGTAACCGGACCGAATGTGGTGAAAACGGTAACGCATGAAGAAGTTACATCCGAAGAATTAGGCGGTGCTTCCACACACAGCACCAAATCCGGGGTTTCTCATTTTTCCAGCCCTAACGATGCGGTATGTCTGAATGACATCCGGCAGCTGATGAAATACGTGCCTCAGAATTGTGAGGAAAAAGTACCGATGGTAGAATCCAAAGAACCGGATTCGGCCAAAGCCAAAGCACTGGAAGACCTGGTGCCGCTTAACCCCAACAAGCCGTATGATATTCATGATGTGATTGATGGAATTATGGATAAAGATTCCTTCTTCGAGGTTCACAAAGACTATGCGGATAACATCGTGGTCGGTTTTGCCCGACTTGGAGGCCGTAGTGTTGGCGTGGTTGCCAATCAGCCGCTTTCACTGGCTGGAGTTTTGGATATAGATGCTTCTCTGAAAGGAGCTCGTTTTGTTCGTTTCTGCGATGCGTTCAACATTCCGCTGGTTGTATTTGAAGATGTGCCCGGCTTCCTGCCCGGTACCGATCAGGAGTGGAATGGAATCATCAAACACGGCGCTAAGCTGCTGTATGCATTCTGCGAGGCTACGGTTCCAAAAATGACCGTGATTACCCGTAAGGCCTATGGTGGAGCTTACGATGTGATGAACTCCAAGCACATAAGGGCTGATTACAACGTAGCCTGGCCAACAGCCGAGATTGCCGTAATGGGTACCAAGGGTGCGGTGGAAATCATCTTCCGTAAAGAAATAGCCAAAGCCGATGATCCGGAAGCCAAGCAGAAGGAACTGGAAGATCAGTATAGCGAGAACTTTGCTCACCCTTATAAAGCGGCCGAGCGCGGCTATGTGGATGATGTAATACTGCCTTCCGAAACCCGTGAGAAACTGATTAAAGCACTGGAAGTGTCCCATAACAAAGTGGAATCTGTGCCGAAGAAAAAGCACGACAATCTGCCGCTGTAATATTTTGATGCGTCTGAGCCCTCACTGTTCCCAACCACTAGGTTGGGAACAGCAGGTCCTATTAGGCAAAGGCTATGATACACACTGAGCAAGCACTAAAATTAATTCTTATACTTTATCAGTGTTTCTTCGTATTCATTGGAAATAATTTCGGGCGTTTGGATACGGTTGTGTAGTCGCCTTGCGAAGTAGGGTATTCCATCATCCTGATCGGTCAAATAATTTTGAAGCTCTGATTTAGTTAAGATTCCATCATTATCAAGATCCGCTTCGCCTTTAAATCCCTTCAATAAAAAATAGGTAAAGAGTCCGTGTCTCATATGAGGATACCAGCTGGCAATTTGCTCTCCACTGCTGGCAGTGATGATAAGGCTGTTATCGATGGTTAAAGCTTTGTTCTTTACTTTAATGCCTATGGGAGAGGCATTCTTAATCAGCATTTCACCGGAACCGGATGCTCCGGAAAAGCAGGCATCCAGAAAAACGGCTACTGATTTGGCGTTCAGTTTGGAAAGGTTGCCGTACAAAAGGTCGGTGCTGTAGCCTGAGAAGGATACAAAGGCGGGGTCAGAGTCAATAGGCATCATGTAAGCCGAGTTAGAATTCACGTCGGGGGAACCATGCCCAGAGTAGAAAATATAAACATCACTTTTTCCCGGTTTCACGAAGTTGTGAAGTTTTCCCATATGGTTGTTTTCATTTCCAAAAATAGCATCAAAAGTAGCTTTACCGGCATTCTCTTCATAAATAATATTTCCGGGTTTGATCCCCAGGGTGTTTATAAAGTATTCTTTTACAAGAGCTGCATCATTCACGGCATAATCAACATTCGGGATGTCTTTTGAGTAATCCTTATTACCGATGATGACACCAACCGCATCAGTATTAATTTTATTGGCTTTTGGGATATCGAATTCAATATCTACCGGGGTCTGTTTTTCAACTGCCGCTTGATCTGGCTTCCTTTGTCGATCGGCCAGTATTGGATCTGAAGTATCATCATCAGTATTCAATTTGTCGCCAATCATAAAAGTAAACCGCAGATAATTGGTCTTATCGTAAGGAGGTTGTAAGTACTCTTCTTTTGATCTATATCCCTCAGGAGATGCGGTAATGGTATGAGCATTACCATTAACTAAGATTTTTGCTCTTTCTGCCGTTACAACTTCTTTTCCATCTACATAGAAGGTTGTTCTAGGTACATTGGAATTCAGTTGAAAAACAATACTGGCATCATCTGAAGCTTTTGGCAGATACTCGTTTTCAGAGCTTAATACTCCTACCGAACTACATGCAGAAAATACCAGTACTGTAAAAAGTAATAGTGAAATATTTAGTGGTTTATTCGTGCTCACCTTATTTTCGTAATGTCTAAGGAGTGAAATTTATCAACCACTTCTTCGAAGTTTTGGTTTCTTATTTGAGATAACTCTTGCTCACCAACTTCAACCGACGCTGCAGTTCCGGTAAGGTTCATTTTTGTAATCCAGATAGTAAGAATAGGAATGGGAATTTGTGTATAAGTTACGTCAAGGCCCATATCTACAATGATATCTGCACCTTGGTGCTTGGATAAAGCTTGATTAAAGAGTTCTTCATAAACTTCTTTATTAGCTTGTTTGGGGAAAAGTATACCTACTCTGGATACTTCAGCTGTTGTATACCCCAGTGGTACAACATTACTATTAGGATAAACATAATGGCTGCTTACAACTCTCTGCCCATATTTAGTGCTACAACCAACTAATAGAAGTGCACATGCAAAAACTGTAATTAGTGATTTAAACTTATTCATGATGTACCTCGATTAATTTAATTCTTGTTCGCCTACTTCCATGGTTACCGGGTATCCTTCGACAGTCAGTTTTCCGGTATATAATGTCAATACGTAAACTGGTATTACTGTGACTTTCCAGTTGTAATCAATATTAATTAACATATCAGCTCCGCTAACTTTGTTGAGAGCATCCTGATAAGCTTGTGCTTCGATAGTCGAAGTGATGGTTGGCGGCTTCATTGAAAGACCTGTTTTAGAAGTCCCCAATACTTTTGAGCTTCCTATTGGTGTAACATTGCTGTTAGGATAGTCAAAATGAGATTGATTCTTTCTTATATAGGTCCTTTGAGTGCAGGCAGCCAATAAAAAAGAGAAAAGCATGATGAAAATTATATTTCTTTTCATAAGTACCCCCGAAAATTGTGTTTAGATTTAGCTGAATTAATATAATTAGGGGATTATTTGCAAAAAAAATAATGAACTTATGTTCAGTTGATTTATATTTTCGGCAAAAAAAGACGGCAGTATGAAAATATTCGAAACAAAAGGGTTGATGGAAACGGGGCGTTTGGTCATTACCATTCTTCTGATGGTTTTTACCGGCGAGTGTTTGGGGCAGGAGAAACCACAATCGGTAACCGTAAACCTGGAACTAATGCAGGAATCGGATCGGTCTTTAGATCAGGTGAAAGAGGAACTATTAAGAGATGCACGGGTAGAAGCCGTTCAAAGAGTTACAGGCTTGAATATTAAATCGTTTGATGCCCAGGCGGAAACAGAAAGTATTGAAGAAAATGATGCTGCCTATTTTCAAACCTTTCGGCGACTGATGCGAATTAACGTAGAGGGGAGAATTGTGGGGGAGAATACGCCTGAATATTATGTAGAAGGGAATATGGTTGGTATAACCTACACCTGTAAGGTTCAGAAACTGGATAAAGACTACGATCAGTATTTCAAGGTAGATATATCGAGCAACAAAAAGGCCTATACCGTTGGAGAACCCATTGAATTTGAAGTTACCACTACCAAGGATGCATATATCACACTATTTTCTATCAAAGAAGACAACAGTGTGGCTATGTTTTTTCCCAATGCTTACCTGCAGGAGAATTATGTTAAAAGTGATGAGCTTCGCCTCATCCCCAACGAAAAAGAACGTCGGATTATAGACTTTACGGCTCAAACAGAGGGAAATCAGGAGGTCTATTCGGAGCTCATTTTTGCCGTTGCTACCAAAGAGAAATATGAGTTTGAAAAATTAGCTGAAGAGCTTAGCTACAAAAATAACTGGATCACCTTAAACAAGTGGTTAATGGATTTGGAAAGAGATCAATGGACGGAAGATTTTGCTCAGATTGTAATCTATGATAATTAGTTGTTGGTTATTTGAGTTGTCTCTTTTTCTGAACCGTTGGTTGGACCGCAATCAGCCAAATACTTTCCCTTTTCCAAATAAAAATATTTTGAGCTACATTAGCATGGATAGCTTATAACGGATGTCCGCTTACCTGCGGGAAATAATCATTGTGGGTGCATTGCCATGAAAAATCCATCTCTGTTGATCGTTGTTTTGATAGCCATTCTGCTGGGTTCTTGTGCGAAATGGAAAAACAAAGAAAGAATAGCTGCGCCTGTTTGGAGTGATGACAGCTCTGAAATAGCTTATATACTGAATAAGTATGACTACAGGAGAAATTATCCTGACGGCGGCGATGTGAAGAATGAGGAATACTCTGTTTACCTGACGGATACAGAATTAACCGGCAACTTCGAAGTTTCTGAGGTGTTGGAAGGCAATGCAGAAGACCTGTTTTACATGAAAGAGGCCGGGTACCTGATCTCTGGAAGTTTTTCCGAAGAATACCACCTGACAAATGCCGAAACCGGTGAATTGCTACTCACGTTTTCGCCTAATGATTCGGGGATTTGCGGAGATAAAATTGGAAATTTTCAGTCAATCAATGTAATTCCCTCTTTTGATGGAAGTATGCTGGCTGTGCTTGAAACCCGCTCGGATTGTACCATTGATATTGCTTTTTGGGAAGAAGAAAATGGACAGTGGATGCCACAAAATACTTTTGATGTACCCGGTAATGATTTTGACGGGGTAGCCTGGATTGATGCTGACCGGTTATTGGTGAGTGCGTGTGAGGAGTTCTGTTCGGAGAAGTTTTATTTAGTACATGCTTCCTATGGTGTGAGTGAAATCGACCGAACAGATAATTTTTCTGACCCGTGTCTTTTTGTCCAAACCTCAAGTAGTTGGGTTGACAGCACCGGGCAGGCCCTATTCGTAGATGAGAACCGGGAATTGGCCAAGGCCTCGATCTGGGACGATGAAGAACTAACCGCTTCTTATCCCGATTTCAACGAGGAATACTACCAGCCCGGCTGCAATGAGTTTGAGTGAAATGATATATATGGAATTTAAAAAGTGAGAGAAGCTGACAGCTGAAAACTGAATGCTGACAGCTACAACTAAAATTCTTTAATCAATCCCTTCACTAACTTAGCAAACACTCCTTTTTTCTGATCTGCCGCTTCCTTTACTTCTGCATGATCCAGTTTCTGGTCCGTGACTCCGGCAGCCGCATTAGTGATCAGCGAAACAGCGGCCGTTTTAACTCCCAGTTTGGCAGCTTCAATTAATTCCGGGGCCGTACTCATCCCAACCGCATCACCGCCCATTTTGCGGAAGGCCCTTATTTCAGCTTTGCTCTCGTAGTTTGGCCCTTTCACGTAAAGATAAGTTCCCGTTTGGGTTTCAATATTCAGGTCGCGGGCAATAGCTTTTACTTCGCGGGCATACTTTTCAAACTTTGAGCTCCAGGTATTTACAGCCGGTTCAGAGACCATCATATACTGCTTGATGATGCTGTCGATGATCATTAAATCTCCAACACGATAACGCAGGTTAATACCACCAGCCGCATTTGAGATAATGAGTTTGTCCACATCAAAAGCTTTAGCCAATTGCACCGGAAGTACGGTTTTGGCAAAAGCATGCCCTTCGTAATGATGAAAACGACCGGAAAAGGCCAGTACGGTTTTGCCTTCCACTACCCCACAAATCAGCGACCCGGAATGACCGACTACGGTAGATTGGGGGAAATCAGGAATCTCAGAATATTCAATAGAAAGTGCATCCTGAATGTGATCCCCAAATGTACCCAGTCCCGAGCCGAGAATGACGGCTGAGTCTATTTGCTCAGGGAAGTCATTATCGGTGAGGAAGTTTTTGATGTCAGTGATGTAATCAGGCAGGGACATAAGACTCGATGTTTTCGGTGCTGTACCCGGTTTTCTCATTGTAATCAGTCAGTTTAAACAAAGGGTTCTGATCTTCATGGTAGGCTAAAATAGTATATCCTTCATCAAATGCCAGTTTGGCCAATTCTTCACGCTTCTGCTGGCTCACTTTGGGTTCAAAGTCATACTTGGCTGCGTACTTTCGGTTGATGGCTCCTTTGGTTCCAATAACATCACCGGCTTGCAGGTATTTATGCTCGCCATCGTCAAAAAGCAATACTTGATGAAACTCAGTATGTCCGCCAATCTTCCGGACTTTCAATTCAGGATAGGGCTGATCTTCCTCGTCCAGAAAATGGAGGTCGGCTTTGGCATCGATAAAGGAGACAAACTCCGTTTTCTCTTCATCATAGTACTCATCTTTAGCCATCATCTTTTCCCAGCCTTTTTTGGAAACCCAAAGATTGGCATCCGGAAACGTAAGTTCCCAATAGCCATTCTCACGATGAGCTAAGCCGCCAATATGGTCGTAGTGCAGGTGACTCAAAAAGATATCGGTGATATCAAATTCAGTAAGTCCGTGGTCGTTCAAATTCTGCCGAATGGTTTCCGGTCCGGTATCTTCACCGAACTCCCCAATTCCGCAATCAAACAGGTAATTCCGCTCCGGGGTATGAATGAGTAACGGATTAAGGGATAGCTTCAAAGCTCCTTTCGCAGGAGGGTCATCCCGCTCAATTCGGACAAATTTCTTATCTAATCCAACGGAAAATGTGCCCTCATACAAAGTGGCAGCGTAGGTTTGTTCTGTTTGTGACAATGAGTTGTCGTTTTGTGTTGTTAAGTGTGACAAAGTAAATGAGTGACAGAGTTACAAAGTCATAGGGTGGAGATGAAACTGCTCATCATTCGCTCAATTTCTCTTGTATCGGAGTAAAGCTCCTTAAACAGTTCTTCTTCTAAAAACCCAAGGTTAAATGATACCTCTAATTCAGTTTGCAATTCGAATAGTGAACCCATGCTGATATTCAAGAATCTTCGAAAATCTTTCTTTGATCTTCTGCCAAAACCTTCTGCAATGTTGGCCGGAACCGAAACCGAGCTCCGTCGAATCTGGGATATAAGCCCAAATTTTTCAAAGCCCGGAAAATCATCCACAGCTTGATAAACTTTAGTTACAAGCTGCATAGCTTTTTGCCAAATCTGTAAATCCCGATGAGTTTTAACCATGCTTACTCTGTCTCTTTGCAACTGAGTAATTCAGTTACTTTCTTTTCTTCTTATCCTCAAACTTGTCGTAGGCTTTAATAATATCGCGGACTAACTTGTGGCGTACTACGTCTTCTTCGCCAAGGTAAACGAAATCAATTCCGTCAATATCCTGCAGGATCTTTTGAATAGAAATGAGTCCCGATTGCTGACGATGGGGGAGGTCAGTCTGGGTAATATCACCGGTGATAATGGCCCGGCTGTTGAACCCTATTCGGGTCAGGAACATCTTCATCTGCGTGTTTGTGGCATTCTGTGCTTCATCCAGAATCACGAATGCATTATTGAGGGTACGTCCACGCATGTAGGCAAGCGGAGCAATTTCAATCACGTTCTTGGTCAGGTGAAGCTCCAGCCGATCCCGGTCAATCATATCTTCCAGGGCATCATAGAGAGGGCGGAGATACGGGTCAATTTTTTCTTTAAGGTCACCCGGAAGAAAACCAAGGTTTTCACCAGCTTCAACAGCAGGGCGGGCTAAAATAATTTTTCTTACCTGGCGGTTCTTCAGAGCCTGAACGGCTAATGCTACAGAGGTATAGGTCTTTCCGGTACCGGCCGGGCCAATAGCGAACACGATATCATGTTCAGCTGAAGAACTTACGATTCTTCGCTGCCCGGGAGTTTTAGCTGTGATAGCTTCCCCGTTATGGGTATGAATGATGGTGTCACCTGTAGTCTCATCCAGCGTACGGATTTGAGGCCGGCCAGCTGTGGTTTCTCCACTTTTAAGAGCAACCAGGGTTTTGACATCGTCCTCGGCTACTTTGCTCTTGCGATCCAGCAGCTCAATCATACCTTCAATTACTTTGGTAGCTGTATCAACTTCCTCCTGCGGCCCGGTGAGTTTTACACGGTCGCCGCGGGTGTTGAATTTGGTTTCGGGAAAAGCCTTATCTAAAGCAATGATGTTGTGATCATGCAGTCCAAACAGGGCAACAGGATCCGCACCTTTGATTTCAATGACTTGTTCTGAAAGTGTTTTCTCGTCTTCTATAGCGGTATAAATTTTTGAATGAAAGAATTGCCCAAAGATAAGGATTTAGCAGAAGAAATGATGCAGGCTGCCTTGGAAGCTATCTTTCAGGGAAATGATTTACAGGGGTAAGGCCGGATGGATTGGATTACCCCAGTATTTCCGTGAGCTCCTCAAACCGGGCGGTAATATCTTCAGCGCTGAATACACTGCTTCCCGCTACCAGAATATCTGCTCCGGACTCGGCCACCTTTTTGGCGTTTTTGAGGTTCACGCCACCATCAACCTGAATCAGAAACCCGAGCTCTTGTTCTTCTCTGATTTCAGCCAATCGCTTCAGTTTGTCATAACTGCTCTCGATAAAACTCTGCCCGCCAAAGCCGGGATTTACGCTCATAATCAGCACCAGGTCCACATCATTTAACACTGGTTCGATATTATGAAGTGAAGTAGCCGGGTTAACAACGACACCTGTCATAATCCCATACTTTTTAATGTTTTGCAGGGTTCGGTGGAGGTGAGGGCAGGTTTCGAAGTGGACGGAGATTAAATCGGCTCCGGCCTGTACAAATGCTTCCACATAGTCATCCGGGTTTTCAATCATTAGGTGTACATCGATGAATGCCTGGGGAGCAGATGATTTTGCAGCTTTTACAACGCCTGGCCCATAGCTGATGTTGGGCACAAAATGCCCGTCCATGATATCACAATGAATCCAGCTTGCTCCGCCTTTAACCGCATCATCTATATCTTGCCCAAGGCGTGCAAAGTTGGCTGCTAAAATGGATGGTGCAACGATAGGAAGTTCAAAATTCATTGATCAGGGTTGTTATTGGGTTGGTTCTGTTGATTGTTGAGGGAATCAGGATTAGCACCTGAATTATTATCGGTAGAATCTATGATCACGGCTCCACCTTCGCTTTGTTCGATAACTTCAAAACGTTCGGATATGACCAGTGTCAGGCTTTCTCCTTCCCGAAGTTCTTCCGCTTTAGGAGAAAAGTCGAGTACGGTATTGGGTACAACATCTTTGGTTGGCCGGAACTGGACTTCACCGACTCTGAACCCGGCTTCACGCAGTTTGAGCTGAGCTTCAGGAAGTCTGAGCCCAATAATTTCGGGGACTGTGATGATGCGACTGCCAAAACCGTCTCCCACCACAAGATCTATCACCGTACCTTTCTGAACGGTGGTTCCGCCTGAAATAGATTGGCGTATAATGGTCTTAAACCGGGACGACTCATAACTGCGGCTGCCCACTTCCAGTCCATAATTCTGTAGCTGTATTTCTGCATTTCGCAAGGAAAGATCTACAACATTGGGGACCACTACCTGTGGTTTAACCTCGTTGTTTACCGTGAGATAGATTTTCCGATTCGGCTTCACGATGTTATCGGCGCTGGGGCTTTGGTCAATTACGTAATTCGCCGGATAGGCTGAATTGGCACGACGGTCTGCCACTTCAAAGCGAAGCCCATAGTCGGTTAGCAAAGCTTCGGCTTCTTCTAAAGAAATCCGGGTTACATCAGGTACCGTTACCCCTTCATTATAGTTGGTGTAGTAGGGCATGATGAAGTTATCAGCCACATATAGAAAAGCGGCACCGAATAGCATCAGCGAGAAGGTGCCGATATAAAAATACTTGTTAGTCAGAATCTGCTTGAGCATGCGCATAAAATACAGGAACTATCAACGTGTTAAAAGTGCCAGGTTACAGAAAATTGCTCCATCTTCATCAGGTTGGTATTGGTCTCAATACGACTGTTTTTTAGCTGAACCGTGAATAATGCATCGAAGGCGGAGACAACATGGTTTACTACCAACAGCTTCAGGATGTTCCCGGCTGCCCGGTAGTTGTCATTGAATTCCTGCGCCCGATCCCGCCCCTGGTAGAAAAGAGTAAACGGTTCATCCCTGCCATTCCACATATATCGGTACATATCGGGGGTTTGATTGTCGGCGGTGGTAACTTGTCCGTACCAATCCTGCCAGCCCGGCTGGTATTGATAGTATTTACTGATCAGCTCATAATACTGTTGCGAGCCATAATCGGGCAGCAAGTGTGAAAATTCGCTGCCATACCGATTTTCAAATACAAAAGGCGTTTCCTGTTCAACCTGATGCAGCAGGTTGATGTTTACCTTCGACCAGTCGTTAGTAGTATTGCTGAAATCCGGGTTTTTCCCGGAAATATGAGACTGAAGATCCTGCCAGCCATTATTCAGGTCATTTTGCATGGAATAATTCACCAGCCATTCCGCATAAGCTAATACGCTCCAGTTTTGATGAGTGAATTCTTCATAAGCTTTTTCCTGCCGGCGAGCCGTTGCATTTCGGTCGAGATGATAGATAATACCGACGGCCTCAACTGCAAAGTAGATTCCGGCCCGTACCCATTTCCCGTTTGCGGCCTGACCTGAACCCGGTATAATTGCCGATGCCGCAAAAGCAACAAACGGCTTGGTTCGTGGAAGTTCTAAAAAAGATGATTGTCCATTTGTGTATGCAGACTGGTAAGAGAAATCTGAAAGCGTAATTTCACCTGTATCATGTACCTCAGACTTAGCTTCCTTAAAAATCTCATTACTGAAACTGCTCAGTGTCTGGGCTTTGCTTCCGGCTGAAGTCAGCAGCAGTAGAATTAAGATGCTGGAAAGCTTTCTCATAACAGTTCAAAATCAAAGGTTATACCGAAATGAATGAGTAACTCGCGCCCATAGGTAACTTTGTTACTCTGTGAGTTTGTGATGAAATCTTCAGGCAGGGTTAAGGTAAACTCATTGAACCCGTATGCTCCACTCACAAAGAACTTCAGCGGGAATAAGTAATATCCGTTTAAAGCCAGTCGCAGTTCGGCCCCGATGCCGGATTTCAGGTTGTTGCCCGTGTCATAAGGACTTCGCCATCCGTTGCCGGTTTCAAAGAAGAAACGGGCAAAAACTTTATCCAGTGTGTACGGCCCCACTTGTTTGTTGATGTTCCTGAAAATGGGAGCAAACCAGGACAGGCTTGCAAAACCGGTAGTACTGCCGCCTAATGCGAAATAGGGATAACTTCTCAGCCCTAAAAATCCGCCAACATAATCGGCATAAAAAGAATCGCCGGGGTTATTAAAGTAGTGAAAGCCTCTTACACGAGCCTGAAACGCCTGATCACCGAATGTTTTAAATCCATATCGCATATGAATTTCTGTGGAGTGATTATTGGAGTTCTTGAAAACGGGGGAGAGGGATCCATCATCAATTTCATATTCTTCCAGTAATTTGGAGGGTTGATATTGATAGCGTGCATATCCTTTTAAACCCAGCGGGGCAATGTCGGCATCGTTTGAGTAGGTGTAATAATCGAAGGTGTAGGATGCGGATAAGGTAGTGCCTCGAAAGTACTGTGAAGAAGATCCGCTTACTTGTGCTTTCAGTTCCCGGGAATAGAAGTCGTCGGTGGAGACCCGGTAAGGGCTGTAAGCAATTCCCAACTCCAGCATACTTCTTCTGCTCAGTTTGCTCCTGAAATATAAACCGGCTTCCCAGATATCATAAGCAATATCCACAGAGATGGTATCGGGCCGGCCGCAGGAAGTGCAGCGAAATTCTTCAATCGACAATCCGTCTGATACATTACGGCGAAGGTTATAGATTTCGAGCGCTACCGTTGGGGACCAGCTGCGCTCTATAAAAGGGAGCCCGCGGTGTTCGGCAATCAGAAATGCATCACGGTCCAGGCCAAAAAGTCGGTCAGGGCGGAAGAAACCGCCAATGCTTTCAGCCGGTTGTGAGGCCACTCCTACCATCAATCCACCAAATAAACTCAGTTTGTCTATCACATCCCGAGAAGAAAAATAAACACCGGGTTTGGCATCCCGAAGCAGGTTCTCTCCAAACTGCCCGATTTTCCCATTTCTGATCAGTGAGCCGTTATTTCCATTGACCTGGGAGTAGTTATCAAACCGAAGCACCGGGAAAAAGCTGAACCCGGAATAGGTATCTTCGTATTCGCGGTAGGTTCTTTCCATGTCATCATCAATGGTGGACAACTCAAAACGATAACTGCCGGTGTCGGCAATGGCTTCTGCCTGTTCACCAAAGGGGCGGATGTCGGTATCATCAAAATCATTAAGCTTGTTGATGTACTCAAAGTCAGCTCCCGGCTCCATGATTTCATCCGGAAACGGAGGCTCATAATAACCAAAACGGGGTTGTGCCAGCAGCCTGTTCTCCAGCGATGACTTAATCTTATACCCGTCTGCGTGGTATTCTGAGAAATAAAGAATTCCGTCTTCCCCGATAAAAGGCATAAACGCCCCACCCATTACACTGGTAAGCTGTTGCGATTCTCCACTGCTCAGCGGAACTCGAAAGATATTGAAGATACCTTCAGGATTGGCCGAGTAGTAGAGGTAGTTGCCATCAGGACCAATATGAGGATCCCGATAATCGATGTACTTATCTGATAAGTAGGGAAGAACCACGCCCGATTCTACATCGAGAAGGTAGATGTCACGGTTTCCATTTACAGCTTTGGCAAAATAAATTTTTGAATCGGTTGGTCCCCATTCAGGAGTATACACTGTTTCTCCACTTTGGTAGTTGGTTAGCCGGGTTACCGAGTCAGGATGTTCGGGGTGAAGCAGCACCAGATTCTGCGTACCGCGCGAATACTGAACGGCTACTATCTTGTTGTTATCCTTATTCCAGGCAGGGGACTCGATACGGGCACTGTTTGTAAGGCGTTTATTCTCTTCCGACTTGATGTCGTAAATAAAAATATCCCGGTAATGTTCTCCATATTTATTCTTCTTGTTGATGGCATAGGCAATCTGATTGCCGTCCGGGGAAAAGGAAAATGAAGATTCCAGAAAAGTGAGTATCGGCTCCAAAGAACTCACATGGTTTTTGGGCCGGTGGAAGTCAAGATCGTCTATCACCGCTACTTCCTTTTCGTTACCGTCAAGATCCTTCAGATATAAGGAGAGCAAACCATAGTCAACGCCTTTGTTTGAGAGATAAGCCAGCCTGGAACCATCCGGGGATTGTTGCGGATAAAAGTTGAAGAAACCGGCTTTCTCAACGGTATCGCTCAGAGTTGGGTTGATGCCTTCCGTTGCTGTTGCATAAAAGTCTTTGCGTTCATCAATCCAGTCATTAAAAACTTCATTACCGGGCAGTCCGGTTGCCATTTTAATGGCTTCTTCAACGGTATAAACGCCTTTTTCACCAAGGGAAGAAGTGATTTCTCTCAGTACTTCATCCCCAAAACGATTAGCCAGGTAAATAACAAAAGCATAGCCCTGATTATATACTGTTTCACGCTCAAGGCTGGTTTTGGAGGAAAAAGTAGCCATTTGCTGAAGCGAAAAGTAGGTGTCAGTAAGGATGCGCGTTCGTAAAATCATATCGCGGTGGCTGTCCCACGTTTCATATAAAAGCCCGGCTGTTTGATACTGAGCCGTACCCTCGGCAAGCCAGGCCGGGATATTCACCGTTGCAAAAGGCATGGTTATGATGCCATTGGGGAACCCGTAAAGCACATCAGGGCGACGCACATCTTCGTACGACAGCCACTGCAAGTAGAAAGCCGGAATTTTGCGACTCCGCTTCATCCCCTTCTGAATTTGGATGATGTGAGTGTATTCGTGGGTGATCACATTTCGCAGCCAGTTGTGAGTGCCACGCAGGGGAGTGTTTAAAGCAGGAAGCCAGATATCAATTTTGTTATCGAAGAAGTAAGCGGCGCCGTTGGAGTAATCCTCCCGGTCTTTGAGCACAATACTTACTTTCTCATCCGGGGTGTATTGGTAAAGGTCTGTGATCGGAGGGTGGATTTCTTCTGCAATGCGGGAGACGACCTGTGCCGAGCGGCTGTTGCCTTCCTGAAAGTGCACCAGAAAGTGCTCACTTTCGATGGTGTACCAATCCAGGTGATTCATGGGATAATCGTAGAACCGCACATCTGTTTGGGCTTGAGATAAAAATGGAGCCAGCCCCAGAAGCAGAAATAAAACCGAAATTAGCTTAAATCTTCTCATCAATGCACGACTCCGATTTTAATGAGTTTGGTTTCAGTTTTACCGTCAACGGTGGCTTTAACACGGGCAACGTATCCTCCGCTTCCCCAGTCACCGGTTTGAACCTGAACTTCCTGAGGAAAGCCTCCGGGAGAGCTAAGGGATTGTTCAAAAATGATACGTCCGCTCATGGTTATTACCGTAATCTGGACGTTCCCGCCGGGTTCTGCAAGCTCAAAACGTATGTTGGTATGATCTGTTGCCGGGTTTGGCCAGTTGTAGGTTTCTGTTTCATTCAGAACACCAAAACCGGAAGGAGTTTCATTTTCCGAAGGTTGAACACGGGCTGATACCTTATTGAATGGGGCCTCCCCATATCGGGTTGCCCATTTGGTATCGGTAACCTGAGTCAGATTCCATGATTTCACCGTTCCGTCATGACTGACGGCATATAAGTTTCCTCTGTAAATAATCGGGTGAATAGGCTGAGTCATAGAGGTCACTGCCTTACCAACATAAAGCGGGAAGCCATCAATCAGCTGTCCTTGATTGTTGTAAGCAAAAATGTTTTGGGACAGACTATCCTGACCGACGACCAATGTTGCATATTCCGAACCGGATGCTATCAGGTCGGTGTATAGTGGAGTACCAATAAACTGCACACCGTCCGGTGCATCTACGGGATAATAATCCTCTGTAGATCCAAGCCGGTTATTTGCAATGAGCTGATTATTGGTTTTATCAACCCGAAGGGTAGTGGCATCGTCAAGGATTGCCGGCCATTCAGCGGCTGTTTCTTCAAAAACAGGGAGCTCTCTTTGGTCGGATTCAGGATCAACCAATACAAACCGGTTATCTTCAAAAACATAGAACATGACCCGGTTACCAAGCATGATTGCGCCTGTATAGAGCCGGTTTTGATCAGATACAGGTGTATAAGCATACCCGCTTAAGGATGAGAATGAAACGCCGGAATCATACGCTTCGGAAAACTCACCACTGATAACTTCAGAGCGTTGAAAAGGAGGAATCCCTTCTGAGGTAGGGTTACCGTTATCGGCCGTCAATCCCGCATCAGTAAAATCAGCTAAAATAGTTTCGCCGGTTTGAGAGCTCAGAAAGCCACGGTTGGCCGGGAGCGTAGCTGTCCAGCTGGTGTCAAATTGTTGGGTATTTGAGTTCCATGAAACGGAAGCGATCGTAATATCAGGAGTGCCTGCTTCGGGCTTTCCCCCCAATACCAATTCAGTTCCAATAAATGGCTGCTGAACAGGGGCATCAGAAAGCTGAAACTGCATGTTCTCAGGATCAGAAGTAGAAAGAGCAGTCACCGATTGCTGAGAAGGAACAATCAAAAAAGTGTCGGTTGCGGTTTCATAAACAGACAGGGAAAGCGGAAAGTAATTGAAGTAGGGATCATCGCCGGTGAAATAGCTTTGGGAGGAATCCAGCTGTACCGTAAAGTCCGAGGTATATAAATCGGAATTGGGTTCGTCTGGGCGGATTTTAAACGAAGCTGTGGGGAGATTATCGGAAAAATCGTACAGCTCAAAAAAGGAGGGAGCCCCCGAATTGCTTTTGTTATCCGGGCGGGTGTCGGAGCTGAACCTGTTTTGATAGAAGCTGAGCTCCTGTCCCGATTGCAAAATCACGCGGTAGTCGTTGCCACTCCACCAAAAGTCAAAAGCGGATCCAAAAGCGGCGCTGTTATCCAGTGCTCCGGGTACTCCGGGACCTATATCCTGGGCACCATCGGCCTCTTCCAAATCCACGCCACGCCGTGCAGGGTCTGCATTTACACGCTCATTTTGTAGCTGCAGGTTGATCATGGCCTCGTCAATATGCCAGATCAGAATCCCGCCATTAAGTTCTCTGTCATCAGACGGGTCGTTTTCATTTTCTCCGACATCCAGTCCGCCCGGAAGGCTGAAATCAAAATTTGAGGCATTCACAAAAGTTCCGGCCTGCAGAAGAGTGTCGAACTCTGACTGCTGAAATACAAAGGCTTCATCCTGATTGGTAAAGGTTTGCTGAACTTCATTGCCATCGGGTTGTCGGATAGTCAGCGTAATTCCGGTTCCATCGGGATCTCTGTGCCTGTTTTCAATCAGGAAATACTCGGAATCGGAGAGCTTGTATTTTGCAATGGCATTAGGTTGATCGAGGGAATTTGCCGGAAGCTGAATATCACCCGCTTGGTTCACATCAATTTCAAAAGGGGTTTCCCATCCTAAATACATTTTTTCCCAGGCAGAAGGTTCGGGAGGAAGCAGTCCATTGTAGGAAAAGAATCCGGCTCCATCCATCAATCCAAAGCGGCCAATTGCGGGGTCTCCGGTTTCAGTGTTGAATAAATCCGGTAAGCCAAGGTGACTTCCAATAGATGCACACAAAAGCCCATTTATGGAAAGGGGAAAAGCGAATTCATTATCCTGAATATCAAGCCCGCGGCGTGTTTCTGTTCTTGGGAGAATCATGGAGTTTGTGACACGAAACGAGCCATCATTTACAGTAAATCCGTTAAAAGAAGGATCATTTAGAAGCTGCCCAAGATTTTCTTTTCGAAGGTAAAGGGAAGGGATGTCAAAAGGGGTTATGTCTAGATTAGTGCCCGTTAGCTCAATATCGCGCCCAACCCCGGCATGGAATATGACAAAAGCAGTGGTTTCAGGATCCAGTCCGGAAGCATCAAAATTTGGACCATTTTCAACTTCTTGCCAGGCATCGCGGGCAAGCTCGGCTACTTTTTCGTTCGTAAAGGTTTCTCCGGTTGGGGAGTATTCCTCCATTTTTTTCGGGAGCTGATAAATAGTCGGAAGTACCTGATAATCGATAGTTAACTGACCATCGGAGGATTGCTCATAATAGTTCTTAGCAAACTCAAGGTGAGCTTCAAAATAACTTCGGTTGTGCGGAAGGGGTTCAATCCGGAAGTCTTCAGCATTAGCCAAATAAGGAAGTCCGTCCATGCCATCGGGGCCAAAAATCCCGGTTCCGGAAGTCAGACGATTACTGTCCGGTTGAAATTCAACCATAATGGCAACCACATTAAGCGTTCCGGTCGCGTTCAGGTTCTCACTCATTACCGGTTGGGGCTTGGAAATAGCGTGAGAACGCTTAACGGGAATCTGTTGAGCGTGGGTGTGGCGGTTCCAAAATAGAAAGAGCATGCTAAAAACTAACATGCTCCTCATGAAAAACTTCAAATGCTGCATGTATTAAAAGTCAATAAGCAAACTGAATCGCAGGGTGTTGGCAAGTGGGTGATCTTCTTCAAGCGTTTTTATATAACTGAAGTCAACACCCAGAAAACTATAGCGGATACCGGCGCCAAAAGTAATGTATTCACGATCACCGTTTTGGGGATCTTCGAAATAATAACCGCCACGCAGAGCGAATTGATCCGCATACCAGTATTCAATACCGGCTCCAATCATAAACTGCTGCATCAGCCCAACCTCGACAGTATTCTGTCCGTCAAAACGCTCGAAGCTGCTCCATGACTTGTAAAGGGCTTCAATGGGACCTACAGCTTTGGTTTCGATAACGGTTGAGTCACCGCTTTGCACTTCAAACTTATCGGTACGGGCCATGATTTTGGAAATATCGTTGGCAACGGTGATGCGGTTAATGCCTTCATCATCCAGATCAAGATCGAACGACCACCCGAAGCGCAGTACAGTTGGCAGGGGGTCTTTCTGGGCGTTGTCGGTGTACTGGATGCCGGGCCCGAGGTTTGATAGGTTTGATCCAAAGCTAAAACGTGCATCTCTTCCTCCAAGCGAGAACGTGTCCGTCTTATATAAGAAGGAAAGGTCTACAGCCACACTACTTCCCGGATTTACTTTCTGGGCTGCGATGGAAGTACCGCTGGCTAAACTGGAGTAAATAAGGCGAAGACTGGTTCCAACCCCAAAGTTTTTACTCACCTGGTATCCATAAGATCCACCGAGCGCCACTTCATAGCTCTGGAATCGGGAGATCGGCTCCGGACTTGTTTCATCCGTTTCCACTTGCTCTCCCAGGTTCAGGTAAGTTAAGTGAGCACCGAAGGTGCCAATGCCTTCAACGTAATATTTGCCTACCACGTAATCGTAGAAAAGGTCACTCACGTTAAAGTTGGCCAACCAGTTCGAGTGGGTGATACTGGCCTGGTTATTACCTTTTTGAAAGGCTAAACCGGCGGGATTCCAAAATAGCGCAGATGCATTGTCTGCAATAGCTACTCCGGTGTTACCCATACCGGCACCGCGTGAATCCGGTTCAATTTGTAGAAAGGGCACCGCTGTAATGGCAACCTGTGCATATGTGATGGCAGGCATTAAAAATAATGCTGCTGCTATAATGGATACTGTCCTTTTCATAAAAAACGAATTTAAGATAGTTGAATATAAGAGATTCAGGGTTAAGTTACGATGCTATCGTATGATTACGAGCTTTTCGACTTGCTCTGCTGTTTGTCTTCCTTTCGGGGTATTTGTTGCAACCCGAAGCACATAAATATAAGTACCGTTACCCAGGCGATCATAATCCCGGTCACGGCCATCCCATGAAATACTGGCATAAGAACTTGTAGTTATGAGTGACTGTTCAATGTGTTGGACCGGCTTGCCACTCAGTGTATAAATACGAACTGATACGTCAAGTGGATTACCGGGCTGGTTATGTTCGAAGCTGAATCGGGTGGCATTATTCATCGGGTTAGGGAAGTTAAACACGTTTCTGACGGTTAACTCCTCACTCGATGCTACTTCAAAGAAAACTTCTTCTTCTGAAGGATTATTGTGCACATCCCACGCTCGAACTTTAAGGGTATAGCTACCTTCCGGAAGTTGATCCAGAGGGTACTCGATACGCCCCCGCGTGAAATCATTTAAACTGCCCTCATAAAAATCGTTGAGGACGAACGATTGTTGTGGTTCTGTATCGATTGTAGCAATTATTTCATGTCCTACTCCTGTTCCTGTAGTGTTTATGCCAGATTGATCTTCAAGTTCAATTATCAGTGTTGGTGAACTGTTCACCAGGTTTCCGTTTACAAAGCGTTCATCGTTCAGAAATACATCCATTTGTGGTCCCGACCCGTCGTCAACCGCGTTTTCGTTAACTCCGTTAAAGCGTACTTTTGTATATGAGCCGCCTGCAGTTTGTCCATTGCTGTTAGCAAAGAAAATGATACGGCCGGTGTTATCTGAAAAGCTGATGTCTTTTGGTACTATAAAAGAAGAGGTAAACTCCCCGTTAGTGATGGCGGCCTTGCCTTTAAAAAGAATATCGTTCTCCGATTCATAATCACAGCCAGAAAGCCGGCAGTTGTCCTGGGCAACCCATTCTCGATCAGATGGCAGAGGCACGTTACGAGGGGCGTCCATAACCGTAATAACCGCCTCTCCGCTATAATTTGGTAATGGATTTCCCTGCAGGTCTTTTATCTGTCCGGCCAGGTTAACCTGATCAAGAGCCTTTATGGTGAGTGTGGTATCTTCACCGGTTTCTGTGTAGCCGTTGATGGATGTCAGGTCGGCTTGTTGCTCAGGCAGGCGGAATTTTGTAGCGGGATCACCAATAAGAATGAATTTTTTACTGTTCCGGGAAGCAACAACGGTAGAACTGCCGATACTGGAATTTTTTGTACGCATGTAAATATCACCCAATCGAAGTGGGCTTCCATCGGGATTACGTTCAACCATGCGTTGGGAGAGGGCTACGTTCAATCCGAAGTTATTTCCTGCACTTATGGTAAAACTTGTGAAGACGACCCGGGTGGTTGTAAATGCTCCTACAATACCACCGTTTTCTGCAAAAAGTAGTTGCTCAGCACCAGATTGGGCATCGATATCGTCGTATCGGCCGAACTGACAAGTAGCTGTTACAAGCACAGCTAACTGATCGCGGTTGGTCAGGTTGGGAATGTAATTGGACAGGAATAACTCCTCATCAGACAGCGTCTGCTCGTTTCCGTGGCCCGAATAATTCATAACCAGCGTACCCTCGTTAAATGAACTTATGAAAGCATCGGTGGCACCGGGTATTTTTCGTCCCGATCCGGTAATCTCAACCGGGTAGGCAAATTCATACACTTTTTTGATTCGTAGTCCAGGCTCTATGAAGTTCATACGCTGGGCCGTTTCATCGGCATTAACTACGTGTATGTCTCGGTCGCCGGAATCAGGGAAGTCATCATCGGCAGCAAAGGTTAACAGGTTTTGCCAGCTGCCAGTGTTGGCCGGATCTTCGTAGGTTTTAATTTTTTGGACGGCTATTGCTGCTTCTGACCGTGTTTGTGCAGAAATTCGGCCCAATCCAATATCCAGGTAATGCGAGTTGCTGGTCTGCCCACCGGTTAAATCTCCCTCATTGTCATCCAGAAAACCGAAGAAATCATCGGTAGCGAAAGACTGTATTCTATTCAGCGATTCATCACTTTGATAAGTGACGATATAATTTTGGAAGCCATTGCTGATAATGTTCTTGTAGTCAAAGGTGGTATCCCCAAAAAGCAGCAAATATTTTGGAGGCTCCTGCCCGTTGTTCAAAGCACGGTCGTACAAAAATTTTGTGTAATCACGAATGGCAGATGGATCGACAACCCCGCCCGAAAACTCATTCAATATTTGTTCCTGGGTTACAATAACGGGATTTAATCCATCCTTTTGAGCCCTGTAATTTCCAAGGTCTTCGGCATATTCCCGAAACTCTTCGGAGGTAACAATGATATAGTCAGGGTAATCGGTAATTCCTTTCAGGTTTTGAGGGGCTACTAAAGTGCCCATGGCCGGCTCGAAAAAGCTGGATTGAGCCACAAACCGTAAGTCATCCCCTGAATAATAATTGAAGCTATAATTTCCGTTAGATCCGGTTGAACTCAATAGCTTCGGTTGGGTTACATTACTTACATCAAGAATGACAGGCTGGTTGTCAAACCCGGAGAGCCGGTATTGAGCAAGTTCACTGGAAGAACCATCGGCGGGGGAATAGAAATACAGATGATTATTCTGTGCCTGAAGTTCTCTGCGAACTACCACGCGGAACCAGTCCAAAAAGCCCCTTGAGCTTGATTCGCTGTGATTATAAGTAGCCTCAGCCTCAATAATTCCATCTTGAATAGATGGGGTGAAACTGGTTTTGAAGGAGCCCTCCACACCGGAATCCCCGGAACTACAGTTATAACAGCTCCCACAGCTGCTTAAGCAGGAAATAGCCCGGATATTCACCGTTTCAATTTGTTGATTGTTTACCGAGACTTCGAAGTTGGCAGAATTCGTGGACCTGTTGATAAATTGACCTTCTACGGTAATAGGCTCATTGGGGATGATACCGGCAAGGGTATCTGCAAAAACAGGGATGGAAGTACCGTTGCTTGAGGCATCAAATCGCCGCCCAAACCAGTGCCGGCCTGACTTTATACTTTCTTCAGTCTTATAGAGCTCTTCATCTTTCCAGCTAAAATCATGAAAGGAGGTAATGGTTCGGGAAGGGGAGAGATTGGTGTTGACAGCTGCAAGCCGGTCTCCGGGAGCATCAGAAACGGTCAGAAATACAAAAGATTGGTTACTGTAAGGATGAAGGCGGTGTTCAAAATCGATGCTGTCTCTGAGTATCTGGTGTGGTGAATTTCCGTAGAAAATTACGCGGTCATTGGCATTAAAAGTGCCGTCATTTTGCCCTTCAACAATAACAGGAATCTGGGTTAGCTCCGGTCGGGGCTGGTCGTTTGCTTCAGGCAGCTGATAGCCTCCGGTTCCCCAAAGCTGGATATTGCGTGGATCAATAGCGCTGACTTCAATCCCCAGATCCTCAAGGTAGGTAGCATCCAGTGCATAAATTCCGTTCTTGGTGATGGGGATTTTGTACCAGGTTCCCTCATCAAATAGGGAGCTGTTGTTTTGCTTGGCTGCTGTTAATTGTGGAAGGCGGGTATCTCCGTCTTTATAAACCCGAATTCTGAATTTTCGCAGAACTTTCGTACCACTTTCCCCATAGCGGGCAATATTTATACTGAGCGCGCTTACTTTTTGGCCGCGTTGAATTCCGGGTTCTGAGATCTCAATCAGTGGCTTAGAGTTATCAGAAAGAGCTAAAACGGTCGCTTGTTCCGGGGAAATTTCACGATTAATAGTAGAGACAGCCTGCTCAAGAACCTGGTAACGAGGGGTATTACCGGAAACGGGAACCATCAACCCATAAGGAGACAGGATTTCGAGCTTCTCATTGGAGAACTCGTAATCTGTAAATGAGTCTGTTTCTGCTACTACTTTCAGTTGCTGGGCATTTGCTACTTCAGCAATCAATAAGCAAAGCAAACCACTAATATAAAGCAGCTTGTTAAGCATAAAGGAACTAATCGTTTACTGGTTTCGCGTATTAACGCTTAAGGTTTTGTAGCAGTTTTTCTATATAAGGATATAGTACTTCGAGTTAAGATTGACCTGTAAGATGAGAATGTTCTCTGCGCTGATGTTTAGTTAACGATAAATGAATAGTAGCTTTGGTCTATACAGTAGAGTCGTTTGTTTCAGGTCTGCTTTATAATAGGTCGGTGAAATAATAATGTCAATAAAAAAATAGCCCGCTTAAAAATATAAGCGGGCTATGTGCTTTTAAAGCATTTCCAGCACGAGGGAGGAAGCTCCGCCTCCGCCGTTGCAGATACCCGCACATCCGTATTTGCCTTTCGTTCTGCGAAGGGCATGGATGAGGGTAACAATAATCCGTGCTCCTGAACATCCGAGGGGGTGACCGATACTTACGGCACCTCCATGTATGTTTACCTTCTCAGGGTCGAGTTCCAGAATCTGGTTGTTTGCCAAAGCGACAACCGAAAAAGCCTCATTTATCTCAAAAAGATCGATGTCATTCTTGGTCAGCCCGGCTCTCTTAAGCGCAATGGGGATGGCATCGGCCGGTGCAGTTGTAAACCATTCGGGCGCTTTAGCAGCACTGGCATGGCTCAATATTTTTGCTAATGGCTTTAGTCCGAGTTCTTTGGCTTTGTCAGCGCTCATCACTAAAACAGCGGCTGCACCATCATTAATACTGGAAGCATTGGCAGCCGTTACGGTTCCTTCTTTATCAAATACCGGTCGCAATTCAGGAATTTTTTCAAAACGAACTTTACCCAATTCTTCGTCTTTTTCTACTTCGGTAACATTACCTTTGCGATCCTTAACTTTGATCTTGATGAGCTCGTCTTTGAAGTAGCCTTTCTCAGTCGCCTCGATGGCTCTTTTGTAAGAGTTGATGGCGTATTCGTCTTGCTCTTCGCGGCTGATGTTGCATTCCCGGGCGCAAAGGTCTCCGGCATTACCCATCAGGTATTTGTTATACACATCCCAAAGCCCGTCTTTCACGATACCATCTTCGGCTTCAACATGCCCATATTTCGCGCCAAAACGTTGCTTAGGCAGATAGTAGGGAACATTACTCATGCTCTCCATTCCTCCGGCTACAATGATCTCTGCTTCGCCTAAACGAATCTGGTCGGCTGCGATCATAATCGACTTCATGCCTGAAGCACACACTTTGTTGACCGTGGTAGCAGGGGTTCGCTCGTGAAGTCCTGCTTTCATAGCTGCCTGCCGGGCCGGTGCCTGCCCGATACCTGCTGAAAGAACATTACCCATAACCACCTCCTGAACATCGTCGGGCTTGATGCCTCCTGATTTTACCGCTTCAAGGATGGCGGATGCGCCCAACTCGGGTGCAGAAAAGGAAGAAAGGCTGCCTCCAAAGGAGCCCATGGGGGTTCGTTTTGCAGATATAATTACAACGTCTCGCATGATCGGAATAAGTTTTAAATTAGATTTCTGTAAGCGCTTTTTTAGCGCCTGAAAGATACTAAAGGCTCAGGAATGATGATATACTAAAATGCCTGTTTCAGGTCATCGATGAGGTCGTCAGCGTCTTCAATTCCCACCGAAATACGAATTAAAGAATCCTTAAGTCCTGCTTTTTCCCGAACGTCTTTAGGGATGGAGCCGTGAGTCATAGAAGCGGGGTGACTTATTAATGATTCCACACCGCCCAGACTTTCAGCTAAGGTAAAGATGGATGTGTTACTCATAAATTTGGTAGCGGCTTCAATTGAGTCATCTTTCAGGATGAAGGAAAGCATAGCTCCGAAGTCATCCATTTGCTTAGCAGCTAATTCATGCTGTGGATGTGATGACAAGCCGGGATATAATACAGACTCAACTTTATCATGACTTTCCAGAAATGAAGCTATTTGCTTAGCATTATCAACAGAACGCTGAACGCGTACACTCAAAGTTTTGATGCCACGTAAGGTGAGATAGCAATCCATGGGCCCGGGTACTGCACCGGATGTTTTGGTTTGGAACCGAAGGTTTTCCATAATCTCCTGGTTGGAACTGGCAACCGCACCGTGAATAACGTCAGAGTGTCCGGCCAGATACTTGGTCGCGGAATGGAGCACCGCATCAGCTCCAAATTCGAGCGGCCTCTGCAGGTATGGAGATGCAAAAGTATTATCAACTACCGTGAGAATATCGTTGGGCTTAGCTAATCCTACCAACGCCTCGATATCTACAATACGGAGCAAAGGATTAGTTGGAGTTTCAATCCACATCAGCTTTGTTTGTGGGGTGATGGCGTCCTTTACCTTCTCCAGATCCGTCATATCAACGAAAGTGAAATCAATCCTATAGGGCTCGAATACCTTGGTAAATAACCGGTAGGAGCCTCCATATAAATCATTAGTCGTCACAACGTGATCGCCCGGACGCAACATTTTCATCAGGGAATCCATAGCTGCGACACCGCTGGAAAAACAAGCGGCTTCGTCAGCTCCTTCTAAACCGGCGATCATTTGCTCAAGAGCTGTGCGAGTGGGGTTCCCAACGCGGGCATAATCGTACCCTTTGTGTTTGTTGGGGGCTTCCTGAGCGTATGTTGAAGTTTGAAAAATGGGAGGCATTACCGCGCCTGAAGTTTCTTCTGGCTTCTGGCCGGCATGAATCGTCTTGGTATTAAATTTCATAATTAATTATCTGCTGAGGCAGTTTTGCGATTTTTTAAAGTTTTGAGAACGCTGAGTTTACTGGTGTACTCTTCGTTGTTCGGATCTATTACAACTAATTTTTCGTAGTAATCAATCGCAAAGTTGATAAGTGTGTAAGCTTTGGATTCGAGGCTGGCTCTGTCGTTCTCAAATGCGACGGGTAGAAGTGATAAGTACTGAGCTGAGAGGTTGTTGTAAAAAACAGCAAGGCTTTCCAGGTATTCTGTATTAGAGGTGTCTCTTTTGAAAGCTTCGATCAGCTCCGTTTCGGCTTCATCGCCCATTCCTTCTGCTTCAAATTTAATCTGCTCAACAAGCATAGTATCATTACTCGAATAGGCTTGCTTCAGGTCTTGTAAAATGCCGGAAGTAATCTGGTATAGCTGGGTGCCATATACATTTCTCAGGTTGGCATTATTCGGATATTCTGCAACCAGATTCTCAAGCATATCAGAAGCCCGTTCGCTGTTTCCGTCCGAGATGTAGGCATTGATCAATCCAAAAGCCAGGTTCATGTCTTCCTGCATATTTGTATTGGCCTGCTCGTAGTAAGATGCCGCTTGTTCAGGATCTCCTTTCTCGAGATGTAAATACCCAAGGTTTTCATAGATTTCTACCGGATCTTCATCGGTATAATTCAGGGCCGTTTCGAGTGTTTGGATGGCATCATCCAAATCTCCCACATTAAACTGTGCAATCGAAAGGTTTTTATAAGAACTGACGGCATCTTCCCGCAAAATAAGTGCGTTTTGAAAATGAATAGCAGCGCGCTGGTATCGTTCAGAAATATCTTCATTCTCTGAAATCCGAAGACCGGCATTGTGCTCTTTTTTCCAATACTGCTGCCGCAGGCTATCTATCACAGAAACCTGGGATGCATCAGCCCCGTATTCTACGGCTAACTCAAAATTATCGGCCGTATTTTCGTAAAATTTGGCTCTTAATTCCGGGTCTGCCTGATGGGCTAAATCGGCATTAATGGTAGCCTTTTGAATGTAAAGGGAAGGTTGTTCGGGGTTTTCAGCAAGCCGGTTATCAATTTCGGTGATAGCTTCCTGATACTTGTTATTTGCAAGCAGTTCATCAATGTTAACTTGTGATGTACTGCAGGAAATAAAAAACCCGGCCACCAGAAGTAAGCCTGTCAGCCGGGTAAAATTTGAAATAGTCATATTAAATTTTTTGATAGGTGAGATTACATGCCTGCTTTATCCATAGCTTCGGCAGCTTTTTCCTGCATGTCGAGCTGTACATAAATGCGAGACAGTGATTGCCAGTTGGCCGTATTGTCAGGCTCAAGCTCTACTGCTTTTTCGTAGTATTTCATGGCTTCGCGAAGCTCTTCTTTAGCTTGTTTGTCAAGCTCGCTGGCAAGTTCGTTATCCTGGGTAAAGTTTCTTTTCTCGTATAAAGCGGCTGCTTTATTGGTGAAAGAAATACCAAGATACTGGTAAGCCTTAGGATCTTCAGGGCGCAATTCCGTAACTCTGATCAGTTCAGATTCTGCGCGGTCGCTCAACCCATTCATTTCTGAAGTAAGCTCTTCATTCACAGATACCAAAGAGTCGATAGAGGCATTAATAGCATCCGCTCTGTTGCGGTTGTTTCGAAGCTCAGTGCCTAAGTCGTAAATCTCGTCATAGTTACTGGTGATTTTTTCAGAAATCTCGGTGGTAGCCTGCAGTAACTGAGTACCAAGCGCCAGGTGATATTGAGCGTTTTCCGGATCTCTTTCAATCAGTGTTTCAATCGTCTGAATAGATTTTTCTCTTTGTCCGGCCTGCATGTACACATCAGCTAAAACCTGTACCAGCTGTACACTGTCCGGGTAAGATTCAACGCCGTTTTCCAGTACGTTAATTGCTTCTTCAGGCTGCTCACTTTCTCTGTAGTAAGTTCCCAGTCGCAAGAAGTCTTCAGAAGGAGGGTTGCCCTTCATTTCCATAGAAGTGTTCAGAGCTTCAATGGCTCCGGCATAGTTGCCGTTAATGCTTTGAACCTGAGCAAGAATATCCCAGGAAAGGGTACTGTCAGGATTGATGATTACAGCATTTTCAAGGTGAGCAACAGCAACTTTGATAGGTTCTTCTACCGTAGCTTTCAGGCTGTCATCATTTACATACTCAATAGCTTTGTTATGCTCAAAGCCCCAGGTACTGAGGATAAGATTATCCACGTCTCCGGCTTCAGAAGGAACTTCTTCCTGGGCGGAAAATTTCTCACGAGCCGTTACAGCAGACTCTCTGAAATTCTCATAGGTTCCTTTTCTCTCACCTGCCTGAGGTATAGTTCTTGCTTTTTCTTTATACGTCATGGCCTTGTAGTAATAGGGAAGGCCGCTTTCAGGGTTGTTTTGGATGGAACGGTCTAAAACGGCAAGGGCAGAGTCATAATTCTGAGTGAAAATATTCTTCTGCGCCTCTTCAATCAAAGGATCTGTCGTTTCACAACTAGCAAGGATCCCTACAAAAAGAACCGCTGAAAGTAAGTTTCTAAGTAGCTTTTTCATTTTATTATAAAATTGAATTTGGTTGAAATCGGGTCAAATGTATATGTTGTCAAAAATAGTCATATGTGCTGCTTTCTGCAATTTATTAGCGCACATGCTTTAGATTTTTATATCACCATAATCATTAAGGAATATATTCATGAAAAAAATACATGCTACAGACAATGCACCGGCTGCTATAGGCCCTTACAGTCAGGCAACCTCTTATAACGGAACGCTTTACTGCTCCGGACAGATCCCATTAAATCCAGAAACCATGGAACTGGTAGGTGAAACCGCTGCTGAACAAGCTGCTCAGGTTATGGACAATCTTAAAGCTGTTCTTGCCGAGGCCGGCATCGATTTCTCACACGTACTTAAATGCACCATATTTTTGGCAAGTATGGATGATTTTGGCGCCGTGAATGAAGTGTATGGAGCACGATTTAAATCAGATCCCCCTGCACGAGAAACGGTGGCTGTTAAAACACTGCCGAAAAATGTGCTGGTTGAAATTAGCTGTATTGCGCATCTCTAACCACCGTTTAGAAGCCGGAAATTAGTTTTGAAACTCTTTTGAAGCTATGTTTCCGGCTTTATCTTTAATCTCAACAACCGCTGTATTTGCAGCTTGAGGGGTGAAATCAGGCAGGTAATAAATCAGCAGCTCTTCTTCGTAATCGTATTCAGCGATTCCTCGCTGTCCATTTATGATGAATTTGGCAGAAGATGATTCGATACCGGTAAGATCATCGGTAACCCGTACCGAAGCCCGCCATTTTCCATAGTCCGTTTTGTAGATGTTAAGACCGGAGATTTCCGGGGCTTCATTATCGGCTAAAACCGTAAACTCGCCAAGTGATGATGGACGGGCGTGGAGTGTTCTTCCTGTCAATTCAGATTCCACATAGCTTGTATCTCCATCTGAAGCATCAATTCGGAAAAGGCGATAGTTGTTGCCGGCTTCAAAGTAATCTCCCAGAAAGAATTCCAGCCCAAAGTTGGACTTTGCGGGGAGCATTTCAGGCTGCACGTAGATGTTGATTGCTTCATTATCCATTTCATAGGAAGCAGCAACAGTCAGCGTGTCGAAAAAAGCCTGATCACTAAATCGCAGTGTTAACTGCCGGTCGGGAGTGATAATTTTTTGAGCGGTTCCGGGAATGAAACGGGCAAATTGCAACTGCTTTGCAGAGTCAACCCGAACAATGTGCTGAGATTCTTCCCACATAAATCCAGTGTTGAGTTGTGTCAGATCAAGGGTGTTCTGAAGGTCAGGTGAAGCCCAGTTTTCAGTCCAGTACCATTCATCCGTATTTGGGGTTAGAGAGGTCGATGAAGACTTTGAAAGGGTGTCCGGAACAAATGTTACCGTTGCTCTGGATGTGTTGCCAAAGTAGTCTGAGGCAACGATTGTGTAAGTTTCCGCAGAATCCGATACGCTTATTTGAGCACTATCTTTAGTGATCAGGTAGAAGGGGTTCTTACTACCATCTTTTCGGAACAGCCGCTGATGCCCACGCCTGGTTGATCCGAAAGGAGCTATCCGATCCAGAAACATTTCGTTACTCTCATTGTAGTCAAACCGGTTCAGTTCTTGATAAAACAACGTATCCGAATCCTGAACCAATGCCAGCGAGTAAACCGCGTAGGCATTATAAACCTCATTGGCCCGATCGTACACATTCACGGCCAACCCTGCTTTTCCGGTTAGTTTTACTTCACCAAAATCGAACACTTCCCTGCCTTTACCTGCCCTGATGTAATTGGAGGCGGGCTGCCCATTTACCCGTGAGTTTTTTGTCAAAGGCTCAACAATAAGCGAAGAAAATACTGGAGGGAGGTCGTCTTTGATGGATAAATTGGTTCTCAACGCATTGACCGGTGTTTCCAGTGAGTCCCGGATTTCAAAATGAAGATGGGGTGGGCCAATCCCAGTCGATCCGGTATATCCAATTACATCCCCTTGGTTTACTTGTATAGCCAGAGTGTCGAGGAAGGCATCCATTTCAAAGGAAAAATCCTGTAGCCTTATCGAGTCTGCAATGGACTGAAATTGGTCGTTAAAACGCTGAAGGTGAGCGTAAACGGTGAATGTTCCGTCATCATGTTGAAGATAAATAGCGTTTCCGTAACCGCGTTCTGTGACGAGCAATCTAAAAAGGATTCCGTCTCTGGAAGCAAAAACTTTGTAGCCTTCCCGTCCCCAGGTTTTAATATCCAGTCCGGCATGAAAGTGAGCGGATCGCGTTTCCCCAAAGGTAGAGCTCAGGTAATTGCCGGATGCGGATGGCCACAGGTATTCCTGTGCCTGAACATTTGCCGCAGTTATGAAAAATGAAAAGATGGCTATACTAAAAAATCGCAAAGCTTACCCGATGTTCACCGTTAAGGATGAGGTTCCATTATTCAGCAGCACTTCCAGCTTATCTCCTGACTCAACAGGCTCCACTCCTTCAGGTGTTCCGGTAAAGATGAGGTCTCCGGGGTGAAGGGTGAAAATTCCCGAAAGAAAAGATATCAGGTTGGCCACAGAAAAAATCATTTCCGAAGAGTTTCCGTGCTGTTTAACAAAGCCATTATGAAAGAGCTTGATATCTATGTCGGTCGGATCCGCAATTTCTTCAGCGGGCACGAAGTTGCTGATGGGAGCAAAATTGTCGAACCCTTTAGCAATAGTCCAGGGTTGTCCCTGCTTTTTGGAAATGGATTGAATATCCCGGGCCGTAAAATCGATACCGGCTCCGTATCCGGCTACATAATCGAGGGCAGATTCCTGAGCGATGCTTTTACCTTCTTTGGAAATAGCCACAACAATCTCTGCTTCGTAATGCACGTCATTGGTCTGTACGGGAAGTTGAATGGTTGCCTCATTATAGCAGATGGTACCTAAAGGTTTTATAAAAACAAGCGGGATTTTTGGAACTTTATTTCCTAATTCCTTTGCGTGCTGGGCATAATTTCTGCCAATGCAATAGATGTTATTGACGGGGAGATCGAGGCCGGGTATATCAGGATTTTTCATAGCATCAAGATATAAAAAAAGCCCCGCACTTAAATCATCAAGAGCGGGGCTTAGAAATTTTTAAAATGTAAATCAGTTAATAGGATCTACATTCACGTGCTTACGTCCGCCAGAGCGAACAGCAAAGTTCACGGTTCCGTCAGAAGTTGCGAACAAAGTGTCATCGCCGCCTCTTTTAACGTTTTCACCGGGGTGAAATTTGGTTCCGCGTTGTCTTACGATAATTCCTCCGGCTCGCACAAACTCGCCACCGAATTTTTTAACACCCAACATCTTTGGGTTTGAATCACGACCGTTTTTTGTTGAACCTTGACCTTTCTTATGTGCCATAACAGTAAGGGTTTAGTAATGAAAATTTATGATAATGCTTCAATCAATTCGGCCTTTCTCATACTTGAGTATCCGGTAAGGCCTTTTTCTTTCGCCAAGTCTTTGAGTTCAGCTACCGTCATTGAATCTAAATCAGCAGATTCTTCTTTTTTGGAAGCTGATGCTTTGGCTTCTGCTTTAGGGGCAGGAGCGTCATCTTTCTTAGCGGCTTTCTTTTTTGAAGTAGAACCCGAGGTGGAAATGCTCTCGATTTGAATCTGAGACATTACCTGACGGTGTCCATTAAGTTTCTGGTATCCTTTACGGCGTTTTTTCTTGAATACTAATACTTTGTCAGCTTTAACCGTATCCAGGATCGTAGCGGAAATCTCAGCTCCTTCAACTACAGGAGTTCCAATATTAACATTTCCGTTGTCATCTTTAATCAGCAACACTTTATCAAATGTAAGCTTCTTACCGTCGGCGTTTTGCTTGTCCACAAACAGCACGTCGTTTTCTGCTACTTTGTATTGGTGTCCGCCGATTTCAACAATAGCGTACATAATCGATTAATTTCTTTCTTTGCGTTTAATTCAGAGCTTGAAAAGATAACGTTTAGATCAGACAAAACAAAGCAAATCTATACTGATAAATTCAGAAACTTCACTTAAATTTAGAGAAATGAAAATCAGGCAATTATTATGAAAAAGCTACCTTCGCTTCACGAACAAGCATTTAAGTATAAAAATACAAAAAGACTTCAAAGAGACGGCGGCCGGGCATGGATTAAAGACTCTCAGCTACATGAGGCGCGTAAGGATGCGAACGGCCGTTTTCTTACCATAGCCGATGAGTTAAAAGTGCCTAATAAGAAGACCACCATTCTGGATGACAAAGATCTTCCCACTCATCTGAATGAAGATTCTCCTTTGCCTTAATTTAAGCTACTAAAGGGATAGCCCGCTGAAATCCTTGTCGGTTTACGTGACCGATGTATTTACCAATGATTCGGACTTCTTCGAACACATCCGGTTCTATGATGATATCATCATATTCCTCGTTGGCGGGTTCCAGCCTGAGGCCATTATCATCCCAGTAAATTTTCTTCAGGCTGGTTTCTCCATCATACAGTACGGCTCCGATATCTCCATTTTTGACATCCGTATCCATGAGGAGCACAAAATCACCATCGTAGATTCCCACATCTTTCATGCTGAAGCCGGTAACCCTCAATGCAAACAAGTCATCAAGATCCGGGAACAGGGTATCGAGTGTGATGCTGCCCAGGTTTGCCTCAACGGCTTCCTGAAGCGAGCCGGCTGCAATCAACCCACGAACCGGAATACCTTCTTGCTCTTCGGTTTCACCCAAAAGACTCTTTTTATCGGAGGGCAAGTCATACTCCTCATCATTTCTTTTAACTAAATAGCCTTTCTTCAGCAGTGCCTGTATATTTTGGGTCACGCTATTTGGAGATGCATACCCGAAATGGTCGGCTATCTCTCGGTAAGTTGGCCACACTTCATTCTCTTTTTTATAGTCGACAATGAAAGTGAAAAATTCGTGCTGTTTACGAGTCAAATGTGCATTATCCATGGCGAAAGAAGTTTAATGTAAGAAACATGTGTAATAAACGGAGTTTGTGTATGAAGTTCAATACTAAATGTGTAAAAAGTATGTGTGTTTTGATTGTAGTCACTTTTGTGGCTTTTCTCACCACATCATGTATGCAGGAAAGTGCATATTCAGAACTTTTAACGGATGAGTACCCGGAGCTGTACCGGCACGTTTTTGATCGTAATGCGGATTCTCTGTTAGCCTACACCGAACACCCGGATTCTTTTGTTCAGGCTCAAGCGTGGCGGGCGCTCATCAGTACGCCGGTTGAGGATATGGATGCGTTTGTGACCAAAGCCCAGTATGCAAATACCGAATTGGGTTGGATGGCTTTGAGCGCACACGAACTTACAGATGAACAGTTAACCCGTTTGCACGATCTGTGGAACAGAAGAGCTTCAATGAGAAAGGGGATCAGCCTGGTATTGGGGCAACAGGGTAATCAGGAGTCATTAGATCTGTTAATTCGCAATTTTGATGAAATTATAGGCCCTGATTCTGACTACGAGTATAATTCGGCCTTAGCCATGGGGCGGCTGATGATGGAGTACGATATCCCCGAATCATCCCGCAGAAGTATTCTCCGTTATGCAGCTGTATTGGAGGATGAGGATTTATACCGAGCCTACTTTTATGGACTCTACCGGGGCGATGAGGTCATTGAAGATGAACAAATAAGAACCAACATTTGGGAAGCGTATGAATGGGTGGAAAGTCCGTACATCCGTCAGTATGCACTTCGAATAGCTTTTAAAAGCGATGCAGAATGGACACTTAATCGCCTCCCGGTGGAAGATATATCAGAAATGAATGTGCAGCTTGCGGTAGAACTGGCAAATCAGGTTTCGAATGCCGGATGGAGCCCAAAGCTTGAAGAGGTGTACACAAGACTGCTTGATCATCCCAACCCCGTTGTGAATGAAGTGGCTTTGAACAGGATCGCTAATCACCCCGAAAAAGAAGGCAGTTTTGATGCGGTTATCAGTGAAAAAATAGTTGAGAACGAACAGAAAGAAGCATCAGTTCGTCTTTCCGGTATTATCGCAATGAGTGAAGCGGATGAATACCTGAGTCTGTCAGAGTCACTTTCTGAGGGGCAGGAGTATTTGCTGATTAAAAAGTTACATATCTATCGAAAAGCTTTGAATGCAGATGAATTCCTGCAGAAGCTGGAAGAATATGCCGGCAGTTCAAACAGGATGGAAGCTTTGTTTGCCGCCCAGGCAATGTCGGGTTGGTGGGCTGATCTGGAGGAGAGCCAGAAATCATCACTGAAAGAGAGCGTAAGAGATCTGGTTTTTGATTTACTTGAAAGGGGAGATCGCTCCATCACTTATATAACAGCATCGTTTATGGAATCAGCCGGGGTGATTTTAGACGAAGACTTCAACCGAATTGAACAACTATTGACCAACTATCAGCTTCCGGAAGATATTGAAGTGTACCAATCGATGGCCGGATTTTTATACGAGCGGTTTCGTGATGAAGCTCAGGATCTGATTGATTCTCTGGCTGCAAAAGGAAACCCTGCACTTAACTCCACATTGGCAAATCAGGGTTGGGATGTGCCGGATGCCGAAGCCGAACCTCCGACATTCAGAACTCCGGATTGGCAACGTTTGGCAGAGCTGGACTTTGAGCCTGTCTGGGTGCTGGAGACAGAAGAGGGAACCATCAAAATTGCCATGGATGTACTTTCTGCTCCTGCAACAATCTCGGGAATTGACAGCCTTACCCGTGCCGGAGCGTATGATTCCGTAGCTTTCCATCGCGTAGCACCGAACTTTGTGATACAGGGAGGAGATGTGGAAACAGGTGATGGATTTGGCGGGCCGGATTATGTGGTCCCAACCGAAGCTTCCGGTAAAGAATACCGAAGGGGAATGGCAGGCATTGCCAGCGCGGGAACCGACACGGAAGGCAGCCAGTATTTTGTGATGCACGACTGGGCACCCCATCTGAATGGACGTTATACCATTATCGGTGAAGTGACTGAAGGAATGGACGTGGTAGACCGGATTATGGTGGGAGATAAAGTGTTGAAGGCGAGCTGGCAGAAAAAGTAAGTTTTGCTGTATCGGCCACTATCTCACTAGGGAGTCCCGGAAGCCTTGCAATATAGTTCCGCAGCGGAGCGGTGGAAGTAGGATAAGTAGAAGCCTGATTGTCTGGTTCAAGTCAAAGGGGTCGTTGACTCCATCATTCCGTTTCCTGTGAATTGGGCCCTTATGTGGTTCAAGTGAGAAACGGGGTGATGGATGAGATTGCATTAAGGCTCCATACCGGTATCATTCATCATCCGGCTCTTGCTTAATTCCCGGTCATAATCCGGTTCAGGCGAGCCGAATGATGGATTTGTTTCTCGTTGCGGCGCTCTGCTCCGCAATGCCCACCCGAGGCTCCGCCTCAAATACTGCATTCATATCTTTACTCTATTCCCCTGTTAACTAACTTGAGGCGGAGCCTCACAATGAGGTTCCGCAGCGGAGCGGCGGAACCAGTGTAAAAGCAGAGTTTCCCTGAGGTATGATGCAGCGGTGCATCTACTACCACGAGATCTAATAAATAAACCCGGCTAGAGGTTTTCAAAAATCCAGTCTTGGAAAACTTCTTTGAACCGAAAGGAGAAGTTTTTTTGAACACTCTGGCTTTCCTCGAGGTAGTCGTAGCACTTGGGCACTACATGGAAGAAATGGTTGGCACCGGCAATGGTATGAACGGTAAAGTTTGAAGGGAGCGAGTCGGGATATATTTCCCGAAGACTTTCCATAGCCCAATCCGGATAAACCTGTCCGTCATTTTCAGCAAAAAGAAATAAGGACGGGATGTTGATGTCACTGAGATAAGTTTCAGGTTCAAACCCAACCTTCATGTTCATATGTCGCCACCTTTTGGTAAGAGGCAGTACCGAAACCCAGTTTTGGTGAGATTGTGCTTTTTGTACCGCCTTCCTGTATGCAGTGGTACTGTCTTGTCCGTTACAAACGTACCCGCTGTGATATTCATTAACCAGCTGCCGGGTAGGGTCGAACGTAGGACCGGCAAGGGAGGCCATAAGTTTAACTTGACCGGGTGCAGTTGCTGCGACAATTTGAGCCATCCAGCCGTCTTCACCCAATCCTGCGATACCAATCCGATCGGGATCTACTTCTTTTCTTTGTTTCAGGTACTGAATGGCTGCTTTGGCGTCATCAGCGAAATCGGTTAACGAAGCACGGCCCCATCGCCCGTCTGACTCTCCGACTCCGCGCGGATCATAATAGAGTACACCTATGCCGGCCGGTGGGAAAACCGCTTCCAGGTTTTCCCGGATAAAAATTTCACGCTGCGGATGATGATCTCCCCATTCATACATTCCACCGGAAAACACAAGTACAGGTACATTTTCGGCATTCTCAGGTAAAACCAGGGTTCCGTTCAAAACAATATTCCCACTTTTAAAAACAACTTCTTCTCCGGGTGTAAGGGAAGTTTCCTGAGCATGGCTATTTAATGGAAAAAATGCACCAACCAATACAAGGGTGATGGTGGCAACGGTCACTCGCATCATGTTGAATAGTCTTTCTGGATGAAAATAGATATCGGTCCTTGGTTTCATTGAAGTTGCGATTGAATACGATCGAGTTGTTTCTGGTGACGCTGACTGTGAATGATACTGAAGTGAACCCACTCCATGCGGGTTAATAAACCAAATACAGGATGTTCAAATTTAAGGCATAATTCATCTGCCGGAAGGTCTTCGATGAGACCGGCAATTTTAATCCTGTTACTGCGAAATTTTTCGATCAGGCTTTCCCTGGATTTTTTTCCTTCTGTGGGAAGTATCACACCGGAGGCTTCCATTTTTGCATCTGATTCAAGGAATCGTTGTTTCATCCGGGAAACGTGCGCATCGGGTTTGCGGTCGTTAAGCTTCTTCGTTTCACCGGTGAAGAGCCGGGGTACTCCAAATTCAGAGCGGTAAACGTGTTCCAACACATCCGCTGCCGACCATGAATCCGAATCGGGCTTTAGATTAAATTGCGCATCGGTGAACTCGTTGATCTTATCAATAAAAACGTCTGTATTGTTTAAAAGCTGCTCTTTAAGCGTCATACCTGTTTTTTAGATTGTGGCTTAAAGTAAATCAATGAATTGAAAAAATCTTTAATCTTATGCTTTTAGTTTCTTGACGGAAAAAGAGACTAATTTTCCTCAGAATTGTCAGAAATTTTTGTTCTTAGTGAGCTAAACCATTCTGTGAGTAGATCTCGTTGTTCCGGTGTAAGTCTGGCATCCCCATGAACCCAGGTGTAGGAAGGCAGAGGCATTTCTTCTTCCTCAACCAGTTCGATGGCCTCTTCCAGTTTATGATCGGCACGATTTGAGGAATAGTCAGACCATAGCGACATGTTGAATTCATCTCTGCCGTGTTCAATATGGTCCTGCAGCCACCACGATACCGGCTCAATATTTGAATACCAGGGATAGTTGGTTTGATAGGAATGGCAATCGTAACAAGCACTTTTAAGAATAGAGGTTACCTGCTCCGGTGGTTGAGAATTGACGATGAAATCTTTGGAGGGATCGGCTGCCGGAGAAGAAGTATCAGGTCCAAAAAATTGAAGAATTATAAACACCAGAATAAAACCCGCTATGATTTTTGAAGTCAGTGATTCCATGATGATCCTCCT
This sequence comes from Gracilimonas sediminicola, assembly GCF_024320785.1. NCBI lineage: Bacteria > Pseudomonadati > Balneolota > Balneolia > Balneolales > Balneolaceae > Gracilimonas > Gracilimonas sediminicola. Next base: position 721,461 of record NZ_JANDBC010000001.1, on the reverse strand, counting down.
TTTCCAGGAATGTATCACAAAGTTGCAGGAAGGTCTTGTAAATACTTATAAATACCAATATTTGGAAGAAGACTAAATTAGTCTTTAACTATATCTCTCCCAAAGGGTAATAAAGCAACCGATGCCAGTTTGAAATGCTGCTTAGCGAACGGAATCCCGATGATGGTTAAAAACAGTATAGCTCCAAAAACAATGTGGGTAATACTGATCCAGATGCCGCCCACGAGAATCCAGAGGATGTTCATGGCAAGAGAAAGGCAACCATCGGATTTCTCATTCACCACCGTTTTCTTTCCAAAAGGGAACAGGGATAGTTTGGCCAGCTTGAAGGTCTGAACTCCGAATGGAATACCGATAATGGTAAGACATAAAATCAGGCTTGAAATGGCATACTCAATAGCCACAAAAATTCCACCAAAAATAAACCAGATGATGTTACCGAGGGTGTTCATGGTTAATTTAACTTTCTAATTCTAAGTTTGTTTTCAGTAATAACAGAAAAATTATTTGTCATTTCCTTATAGTGTTCCGTTACCAATCTGCAAGCTCTGTCAATTTCATGTTCGTTGGGCCTTCCATCTATTCTGACTAAAATGATCCCGCTATGATTTTTTCCGAGTCTTATTACAAGTTCACCAAAGTCTTTGTCTTCAGTAAGAAGTATAGAGCTTGACTGATTTGCTATATGTAAACCTGATCATCACTTACGCCCGGCGATTCTTTTAAAATAGAATGGGTTAAAATATGATGATTTTGAAGTGCTTCAATAAAGCGGAAGTCAACACTCTCATCTACTACAACTGATTTTTCACTTTTCATCCGAATAAGCGACTTCGGACTTCAACTTATCAGCAGCAAAGGATATACAAGCCTGGATTTGGTGCTCGGTAAGATTAGGGTAAGATTCCATGAGTTCTTCTTTAGTAACACCGTTTCCCAGCTTATCCAAAATAAGCTCAACCGAAATTCGGGTACCTTTAACCCGAGGCTTTCCAAATAAAACCTTGGGCTCTGAAACTATGTGATCTTTCCATTCCATAATCCAAAGTAATGAATTTTATTTAATCATTCCCTTTTGGGGTGAAGGCCTGAATGCCGGTAATTTCTCTTCCAAGAATGAGTCCGTGAATATCATAAGTACCTTCGTAGGTGTTTACCGATTCCAGGTTCACCATGTGGTGGATAACCCGGTAGTCGCCGGTAATACCGTTGCCGCCGTGCATATCACGGGAGATGCGGGCGATTTCAAGAGCTTTGCCACAGTTGTTCCGCTTGGCGAGGGAAGTCATAGAAGGATGATCACGCCCTTCGTCTTTTAGTTTACCCAAACGGTAAGCCAACATTTGCATCTGCGTTATATCCGTCATCATATTGGCCAGTTTGGTTTGGATAAGCTGATTGGCAGCCAGGGGTTTGCCAAACTGCTTCCGGTCTAATACATAATCACGGGCTTGCTGGTAGCAAAACTCAGCAGCACCTACGGTTCCCCATGCGATTCCATATCGCGCAGAGTTGAGGCACATGAAAGGGCCCTTTAATCCTTTGATATCCGGGAACACATTTTCATCGGGAACGAATACATCATCAAAAACCAGCTCACCGGTTTCCGAAGCACGCAGACTCATTTTGTATTTGGTAGCCGGTGCTGAAAATCCATCCATCCCTTTTTCAACCAGGAAGCCGCGGATTACGCCCTTGTCATCTTTATGTTCCTTGGCTTTGGCCCAAACTACCGCAACATCAGCAATGGGGGAGTTGGTGATCCACATTTTAGCCCCGTTCAACACCCAGCCGCCATCGGTTTTTACGGCTGTCGTTACCATGGAGCCTGGGTCAGAACCATGATCAGGTTCAGTCAATCCAAAACAGCCGATCATTTCACCGGCAGCCAGCTTGGGAAGGAATTTTTGTTTCTGTTCTTCAGTCCCAAATTCTGAGATGGGGTACATCACCAGCGACGATTGCACGCTCATGAAAGACCGGTATCCGGAATCCACGCGCTCCACTTCCCGTGCAATTAAACCATAGGCGGTATAACTGGCTTCGGAGCCTCCATATTCTTCGGGAACAGTTACTCCAAGCAGTCCCATTTCACCCATTTCCTTGGCAATATCCTGATCAAAATACTCTTCGGTATTTCCCTTTAAGGCACGGGGTTCGAGTTTGCTTTGGGCATAATCCCGGGCCGTTTCCATGATGAGCCGGTCTTCTTCATTCAGTTCAGATTCAAAAAGAAAAGCATCATCGATGTTGAATAGATTCTTGGACATTGCGTTGAGTTTTTATCTTGATGTTCGTTTGATGGATAGTAAGAAAAATATGCTTCAGGCCGAAAGAGATTATCAGCAGATGTAACAAAAAAAGCCTGCAGATCTCAGAGAACTACAGGCTTTTGATTCCAACAACAATAGGACCTTCAGCTGATCAGGCTAAACCTTTTTTAAGTTCTCTGGCGATGATCAGTCGCTGTACTTCCGAAGTTCCTTCCCCAATAGTCATGAGTTTGGCATCCCGGATAAATCGCTCTACATGATATTCTTTGGTGTAACCATAGCCGCCGTGAATTTGAACGGCTTCATCAGCTGCGCGAACCGATAACTCTGAAGCAAACAGCTTAGCCATTGAAGCCTCTTTTGTGTAGGGTTTACCCAGATCTTTAAGCCAGGCTGCACGGTGAACCAACAGGCGGGCGGCATCAATTTCAGTAGCCATGTCCACCATTTTTCCTTCCATATACTGGAAATTCCCGATGGCCTGACCAAACTGTTTTCTTTCCATGGAGTATTTGAGTGACTCTTCCAACGCTCCGCGAGCGATACCTACCGAAAGAGCAGCGATCCCTACACGGCCTCCGTCAAGAACCTTCATCGTGTCAATAAAACCTTGACCTTCTTTACCGAGGAGGTTTTCAGCCGGAACTTCCACATTTTCAAATACCACTTCGGTTGTATCGGATGAATTCATGCCCAGCTTGTGCATGCCTTCACCGGGCTTAACGCCGTCCCATTCGCGCTCTACGATAAAAGCAGAAATTCCTTTCACCCCTTTGGATGGATCCGTTTTTGCGAGTACAACATACACATCACCTACAGACCCCTGGGTGATAAAAATCTTGGAGCCATTCAGAATGTACTTATCGCCTTCTTTAATGGCTGTGGATTTCATCCCGGAAGCATCACTTCCTGAACCCGGTTCGGTCAAACACCAGGCAGCCAGCTTTTCACCTTTAGTGAGAGCGGGCATATACTTCAATTTTTGTTCATGATTTCCGGCAATAGCAATATGTCCGGTACCCAGGGAAGTATGGGAAGCAACGGTGAGCGCAAGGGAGGCATCCCAACGGGCAATCTCTTCAAGGGCCAGGCAAAAGCTGACTACATCAAAACCGCCACCGCCATATTGCTCTTCATGGTAGATGCCGAGCATTCCCAACTCTCCCAATTGCTTAACAATATCGTGCGGAAATTCCTTACTGTTATCTCTTTCCATTACCGAAGGAGCTACAGTTCGTTCTACAAATTCTTTTACACTATCGCGGATCATTTTCTGATCCTCTGTAAGCTCAAATGATAACTCTCGGTCTAAAACGGCATCCATAATTTCTATACTACTATCTGTTTAAATTTGTTTGTTGGAAACGCTTCCAAGATAACGGTTTGTATGATTAATATCGTTCAGGATTGTGTAAAATTTGATTTTTTCAATGGTGTGTGCCGGGTAATCCTGTTTTCAAAATCTTTGAATAAATTGGAGTTCAAGGTTTTATATTGGCTCAGGATTTTTATGATGCTTTAATAAATCAGATTTACATGAATTCTCCGATTTTAAAATTTATAGCCAAAGCGTTGGTCATCTTTATTGGATGGTACATTTTGTATGAGCTGTGGCTGCTTCCGGCCGGGGATCTTGACTATTGGTTGTCGCTGAATATTATTGGCACCAGTGCGGGCATTATAGAAATGTTTGGGTTCGATGTTTTTACGGTAAACCGGATTATTGGAATCGGAGAGTATCCCGGAATTGAAATTATAGATGGCTGTAATGGGATTGCCGCAATGGGGTTGTTCCTCGGGTTTATTTTGGCTTATCCGGGCGACTGGAAAAATAAACTAAGCTTTTGTTTTGTGGGGATCGGGATTATCTATCTGGTAAACATCATAAGAGTGGTGATACTAACCATCACCCAGGCAAAGTGGCCTGAGTTTTTTGACTTCACCCACGACTACTCTACCACGGCCATTTTCTACATCGTGATATTTATCCTATGGATGGTTTGGGTGAATTATGCAGACGCATTCCCCAATGAAAAGGCTGCAGAATATGCTTAATATTTAGAATAGATATGTGCTGCCTCCAGATGAGGCTGAATTTCAGGTATCGTTGGTTTTAATTGATAAAGAGAAGGATTTAATGAGTGAAAAATCAGATCAGCATCGCTCACTATTAGAAAACGTTGTTGATAACATTGTGGATGGGAATTTTTTTGACCCGGATTTGCCGGGCATCTTATCCTCCTTTCAGACAGAGGGTAGAATTTGGGTTTTGGGGGCAGGAAAGGCCTCCTTTGAGATGGCTAAGGAGGCGGAGGATTATTTCGGTTCCCAAATAAAAGACGGAATGGTGATTGCCCCTGAAAGCTCACGGGAATTGAATCAGGTACAGGTATTTAAGGGTGCCCATCCTTATCCGGATGATGATTCAGTGTCGGCCTCGTACGAACTTTGGGAGCTGGCGAAAAAAATACCTGAAGAAGATACGGTGGTGTTTCTATTATCGGGCGGAGCTTCATCGTTATTCTGCATTCCGGCCGACGGTATTGAAATCGAAGAATACCGTAAAACTTTTGAGTTGTTGCTGAACTCCGGTGCCTCCATCAAGCAGATTAATGTGGTCAGAAAACATCTCTCAGAGACAGCGGGTGGGAGGCTGGGGCAGCTTTTGAAAGAGCATAAACTTATTTCCATTATTCTTTCTGATGTACCCGGAGATAAACCCGAAGTGATAGGCAGCGGCTCAAGCGTACCGGACCCTTCAACTTTTAAAGAAGCCTTTCAGATTCTTAAGCAATTTAAGCTGTGGGATGATGTTCCGCATTCGGTTCGTATTCATCTCTCCAAAGGGATGCATGGCGACAGCCCCGAAACCCCAAAGCCTGAAACTTCAAACTGGAAAAAACATGAGGTTAACGTGATTTCAGGAGCCGGAATGTTGGCGGAGAATGTTGGCTCATATTTAAGTGACCAAGGATTTAATGTGCAGGTGAGTGAGGAAGCCTACAATACAGATGTAAAAGAGGTTTCCAAGAAAATATGCAGTGATGCTATCTCCATTCTAAGCAAAAAATCCGATATGAAGCCCCCGGCTGCTCTGGTTTATTATGGGGAGAGTACAGTGGATGTGAAAGGGGAAGGAAAGGGCGGCCGAAACCAGGAGCTGGCCCTTAATGCAGCTATTTCGATTGAAGGCCAGCACTCCATTTCGTTACTCAGTTTTGCCACCGATGGTATTGACGGTCCAACCGATGCCGCGGGCGCTATCATTAACTCCGGCACGACTTTACAAGCCCGAAAAAACAAACTGGAGCCGGAGAATTTCCTCCAGAATAACGACTCTTATCACTTCCACAAACAAATGGATACCATGCTCAAAACCGGTGCCACCGGGAACAACCTGATGGATCTTCAGGTGATTTTGGTAGGATAAAAGGGAGCGAAAGAGAAGCATATCGCAGCATATTATTTCAAAGAGTGCAGGAAAGTTGTCGCCTCTGAAGAATTAAATTCTATGAAATAATTATATATAGAATTTTATGCCTTATTTATTTGCATAACAGTTTTTATATCTGTAAATATATATTTTTGAAGGATAATTATTTATAATTGTAGAGTAATTATAGTAAGTCCTTCTTCTATGTCAACTCCCAAGCTTGATGCCACCGACAAAAAGATTATCGCCATTCTTCAGCAAGAGGGAAGGATGGCTAATAACGAGCTGGCCAAAAGAATTGAACTAACAACCACGCCTACTTTAGAGCGGGTTCGCCGATTAGAGCGGGAAGGGATTATTGAAGGATATAGCGCCAAGGTTAATAAAGAGTCAGTCGGCCGGGGCTTCACGGCTTTTGTGAAAGTAACCTTAAGCGTTCACCAGCTAAACTTGCTGGAAGAGTTTACCTCTGCCATAAAAGAGATCCCCGAAATACTAGCCTGTTACCACACCACAGGCGATGGTGATTTTTTACTGCACGTGGTTGCTAAAGACACCAAAGATTATGAGCAGCTTATGCGAAATAAGCTGACGACCCTGCCCGACGTTGAACGTCTGCATACCAGCATTGTGCTGAATACCATTAAAGATCAATCTCCAATTCCAGTTTATGATGAAAACGAAGATTAAACCCACATTAGAATCCGTTGCCGTACATGCCGGAGAAGGGAAAAAAGATCAATATGGGTCACACGCAACGCCCATTTATCAAACATCCACCTATGTTTTTGATGATGTAGAAGCCGGCGCTAAGGCTTTTCGTCACGAAGAGGGCGGGGCAAGCCACGTTTATTCCCGACTGGGAAATCCAACTGTTGAAGCTCTTGAAAGAGCAGTTTGTGAGTTGGAAACCTATTCGCTGGACAATCCTGAAGATTACGCCGGAATGGCTTTTGGTAGCGGCATGGCCGCCATTACAACGGGAATTATTGCACTTGCCAAAGGAGGACATATTGTAGCTCAGGATGCTCTGTATGGCTGTACCAGTCAGTTTTTGAAAGAGGAAGTTCCGGTGATGGGAATGAGCTGCTCGTTTGCCGATATGTCTGATTTATTTCAGGTTGAAATGGAACTGAAAAAGCATCCGGAAACCAAACTCATCTACCTTGAAAGTATCGCCAATCCTACGATGACGGTTGCGGACATAAAAGCACTTTCGCAACTGGCGGAAGAGTATGGCGCTAAACTGATGGTCGATAATACATTTGCCACTCCGTATCACATTCGTCCGTTTGAATTAGGAGCCGATGTTGTCGTTCATTCAACAACAAAATACATAGGCGGACATGGCTCGGTTATTGGCGGGGTGATGGTTGCCAAAAAAGAAGTGTATGAAGAATCGGAAGCAGCTCTGTTCAGAAAAAATTTGGGAGGCATTGCCGGACCTATGGATGCCTGGCTTACCCTGAATGGAGTCAAAACGCTGCCGCTTCGAATGAAGAAACATGCCGAAAATGGTATGAAAGTAGCCAGATTCCTTGAGGATCATCCAAAAGTGGATCATGTTTTTTATCCGGGACTTGAGTCACACCCACAACATGCTTTGGCATCTTCCATTATGAAAGACGGATATGGAGGAATGATTGCCTTTGAACTGGTAGGTGGTTACGAGGCTGGTGTATCGCTGATGAACAATGTAAAGCTGTGCACGCTGGCGGTAAGCCTGGGAGCTGTCGATACCCTGATTCAGCATCCTGCTTCTATGACGCACTCTATTGTAGATGAGGACTTAAAAAAGCAGGCCGGTATCACTGACGGGCTGGTACGCATTTCCGTTGGCATTGAAGGTGCAGAAGACATCATCGCCGACCTCGAGCAAGCGTTGGAAATTCAAAATTAGGAAATGAAAATTTAAAAATTGAGTCAGGTCAATTTTAAATTTTCATTTTGAATTCTTAATTCCGGATAGCCAAAATTACCAGCCGCCGCTGGCACCGCCGCCGCCGGAGCTGAAGCCTCCACCGCCGCCAAAACCACCGAAGCCGCCACCACCGCCTCCGAAGGAACTGCCTCCGCCGCTGCCAAATCCTCCGCCAAAGAAGATAATACCGTTGGAGCCAAGAGAGTGCCGGCGACCACCTTTTCCTCCTTTCCCTTTAGAAACCAGGAAGAAAATGAGGATGATAAAAAGGATGATCAGGTCAATGGGAATGCCCTCATCGTCGGAAGAAGTTCTGCGTTCCGGAAACCCTTCAAACTCACCGGCAGCTAAATCAATAAGAATATCCGTAGCCTGGTTCAGTCCGCCATAGAAATCCCCGGCGCGGAAGCTCGGGGTCATTACATCATTGATAATCCGGTTTGCCATGATATCGGGGATAGCACCTTCCAGTCCATATCCAACTTCGATGCGCATTTCCCGGTCCTGTTCAGAAATCAAAATTAAAACGCCATTATTGCGCTGCTCATACTGTATATCCCAGGAGTTGAATAGATTGGTAGCTACATCTTCAATGGGGTAATTCTGCAGGCTTTCAATGGTTGCAATCACAAAAGCATTGGTTGTGGTATCACGGTAGCTGCGCAGTTTATTCTCAAGCCGTCGTTCTTCAGAAGAAGAGAGCATATCGGCAAAGTCATTCACCATTCCGGTGGGGCGGTCCGGCAAAAAATCCTGACTGAATGCGCTTACGGTTAAACTTAAAAATAGGAACAGGCTTAATAATCTACGCATCGCTCTCGTCTTGTTTGTCTTCCTTAGTATAGCTGATCTGATTTGAAAGCTCATTCACATCGTCTTTTTGATAAGGAAAATATTCTTTGAGTTTTTGCCCGATTTGCAGGATCACTTCACTTAAACCGGTTTCATAGTCTTCTTTTTTAAAGTAGTCGAGAATTAGTTTGAGTTCCTCTTCCCAAAATTCCTGTCCCACTTTTTCGTGGATACCCTGATCTCCCCAAATGGCAACCTTGTGATCTTTCCAGGCCACATAAACGATCACACCGTTTCGTAATTCGGTTTCGTGCATCTTCAGCTCGCCAAAGACTTCCTGCGCCCGCTGTAAGGGAGATTCAGCACTGCACTTTTTTTCGATGTGAACCCTGATTTCTCCGGAGGTTTCTTTCTCTGCCTCCTTAATAGATTCAATAATTGATTTTTCCTGCTCTTCGGTAAGAAATTTGGCCATTGGTTTTTTAGTATTGAGATTTTAGACATAAGATTTAAGACTACTCCTTTGTCTTAAATCTCATGTCTTTTATCTAAAGTCTATATTTAATTGCTGAAATCTACGGTTGGGGCTTCCTGGGCTCCTTCATCGGCCTGGAAGTATTCCTTCTGCTCAAAGCCGGCGATGGAGGCAATCATACTAGCGGGGAACCGGCGTACTTTGGTGTTGTAAGCCTGCGCGGCCTGGTTAAAGCGCCGCCGTTCGGTGGCAATTCGGTTCTCGGTTCCTTCAAGTTGTGCCTGAAGGTCCCTGAAATTCTGATTGGCTTTTAATTCCGGATATCGTTCAACCGTTACCAATAACCGGGAGAGGGCGCCGCTTAACTGGCTCTGGGCTTCCTGGAATTGTTGGAAAGCCTGTGGATTGTTCAGGTCGCTGGCGTCAATATTTACAGAAGTGGCACGGCTGCGTGCTTCAATTACTTCAGTCAGGGTTTCAGACTCAAAATCTGCAGCACCGCGAACCGTATTTACGAGATTAGGAATGAGGTCGGCACGGCGTTGATATTGATTTTCTACCTGAGCCCAGGCGCTGTTTACATTTTCTTCCTGGGAAACCAGGCTGTTATTAACGCTGATTCCATAAAAAACGAAGAGTGCAATAACTCCGAGAATAATCCAAAATTTAGCTTTCATGAGTAGTGATTTAGTTGTTTATTTATCGCCCTGCTACGGACTGAATTATATTAAGGTTCAAAGACTTTCAAAGGTCTGAAATTTCATTCCAACAATAATCAAAAACTGTTCCATTGTCACAACTGAATCCTAAATTCATTTATTTTGACTTAGATGACACGCTCCTTGATCACAAAAAGGCAGAACAAGCCGGACTCAGAGATGTGCATCAGCATTTTGATATGTTTAATGGTATTTCGGAAGACAACCTTCTGGAAACCTATCATCATATAAACAAAGGATTATGGGAAGAATACGGGCGGGGAGAAATTGACAGGCATGAACTACACCGGCGCCGATTTTCTGAGACCTTTCAGGAACTTGGCCTGGATGAGAATATGCATGAAGAAGCCGGTAAAGTTTATATGAATTATTACCGGAATCATTGGGAATGGATTGCTGGTGCCAGAGAAGCGTATGTAGCAGTAGCTGAAAAATATGAAGTAGGTATCATCACCAATGGATTTGCTGAAACCCAGCGCCTGAAAATTGATCAGTTTAATTTAAAAGAGACCGCCCGTCAAATTGTCATTTCTGAGGATGTTGGGGTGATGAAGCCGGATCCCAGAATCTTTGACCATTCCACAAAGTTAGCCGGGGTGAATCGGGAAGATATTCTGTATGTGGGAGATTCCTTCACGTCCGATGTGGTGGGTGGTTCCAAAGCAAACTGGAAAGTAGCCTGGTACACCCAAACACCGATTGAGCAAGGCTATAAGTTAGCCGACTTAATTTTCGATGATTTTGATGAGCTTCTGAATAAGCTTGGGATCTGACTCGCTGGTTAATGCATCATTGCATGTCCGCCGGTCATCATGGAATACCCGCGCCAGATCAATAACAAACCAATGATAATGGCAAAATAGGAAGAGAAGGGGCGTAATTTAGATCGAAGCTTTGGAGAGATAAATCCCGGAGCCATATTCATCATCAACATCACAGGCAGGGTACCCAATCCAAACAATGCCATGTAAAGAGCACTGTGAAAGGTAGTCGATGTAATTAAAGCAGCTGCAAGAGCGGTTACCACAAATCCGCAGGGGAGGAAGCCATTCAGCAATCCTATAAAGAACGATGAAAATCGTGAATTGCTTTTGTACAGGCCGGAAATATGTCGGGTTATTCTTGTGGTGAAATCCGTATAAACCGAACTTACTTTAGCGGGAAGTTTTATGTGAGGAAAAACCGCGAATACAATGACGAGCACCCCAAGTACTATAGACAGCGCATTTTGGTATCCGGCAATAGTTGCGCCCAGACCTAAAATCCCAAACACAAAGCCTATAAATGCATAGGTAAGTATGCGTCCCAGGTTATAGAGTATCCCCCGAAACAGCATGGCTCCGGTTGACCGATTTTGGCCCGGTATAGCTAATGCAATGGGACCGCACATGCCAATGCAGTGAAAACTGCCTAAAAGCCCCAAGGTAAAACCGGTCCAGAGTTCCATGTATCACAGTTATATGAAAATATTCTTCTCTTCTATGTACAGCAGAGAATCAGATTGCCACTCTACGGTTAGCTTCCATCGGCCTTCCTCAAACTCACCCACGGGTATTGATTGCCGGCCTTCCTGATCAAGGTTGAGCTTATATCTTTTATCCAACTCGGGGTTATTGGGTCGATAGAATGTAACGTTACCGGAGAGGGAATCTGTTAGAATTTCTTTCGGGAACATCAGCTTGATGGAAACCGTGGGTTCATCGAAGAGTACCACAACCGGATTTTCGAGGTTTTCTGCCCGCTGCTTTTTATCGATGGTCTGCTGGTACTCAACGCCTTCCTGATAATGATCATTGGATACAAGGTAAAAGTCCAGCGAGATGAGGTAGCTTACTACACTCAAAGTGGCAATCACAAATAAGGTAACCGCCAATACAATTCCGGTTCCCCAGTTAAATTTTTTCATAGGATTAATTATTGCTGTTGCTTGCCGGACCTAAAAATCCGGAGGTTATGGTTTCAAGTTTTTCGCCATTTGAGTATACACCAAAGGTAAGTTCGGTTTGCGATCCGGATAGTTCACTCTCCGGTAGTTTCACTAAAAAACGCCCTTCGGCAGAATTTTGGGAAGGAATAATATCCACATTTCCAAGCGATACAATTTCCCCTTCGGGGCTTTCAAGTCGTAGCTCGAAGTCAAGATCTTCAAAGGTTTTGTTCAGTACTTTGAGGTTATAAATATTGCTGTACATATTGTTTGGAAGTTCCTGGTATAAAGTTCCGGGCTCACGCAAAATAGAAGTCTCCGTGTTCGGACGTAAGGTTAGCAGCGTAATGAATGTGGCTAACAGAACAATCAGAATGCCTGAATAACCGGCAACCCGTGGGGTAAGTACTTTTTGTTCTCCTTCTTTGATTGCGTTCTCCGAAGAGTACCGGATAAGTCCCCTGGGTTTATCAATCTTGTCCATTACAGAATCACAGGCATCAATACATGCGGTACAATGCACACACTCAAGTTGAGTCCCGTTACGGATGTCGATTCCCATCGGGCAAACCTTCACGCATTGGTAACAGTCAATACAGTCACCAAAAGTTTCATTGGCGCTGAAGCCTAAATCTTCGAGTGTGGCTTTTCGGTTTTCCAGCTGATACCGGTCTTTAACGCTGGCCCGGGTTTCTCCACGTTTGTAATCGTACATCACGTTGATGGAGTTATTGTCGAGCATCACGGATTGCATCCGTCCATACGGGCACACAAAATGACAAACCTGTTCTCTCATAAATGCAAATACGCCGTAAAAGACCCCGCTGAAAATAATCATGGAGCTTAAACCGGCAAGATGTTCAGAAGGTGGATCTGTGATGATTTCAAACAACTGATCGGGGCCGATAATGTAAGCCAGGAACATATTCGAAATCAGGAAGGCAATGCCAAAGAAGACTCCGTGTTTGGTCGTCTTTTTCCAGATTTTCTCAAAATTCCAGGGCTTTTTGTTGAGCCGGATTTGGTCAGCGGCATCTCCCTCAATCCAGTATTCTATTCGTCGGAAAACCATTTCCATAAAAATGGTTTGGGGGCAAGCCCATCCGCACCAAAGTCGGCCAAAGATGGTGGTAAACAGAACCACAAACAGGATAAAGGCCAGCATCCCAAAAACGAGCAGATGCAGATCCTGCGGCCAGAAAGCAACCCCGAAGATTACAAATTTGCGCTCAATGATATTCAGCAGCAACAGGGGATTACCGTTAATGGTGATAAACGGTCCGGAGAAGAAAAAGGCAAGTAAAAGTACAGCCACCACATTGCGTGCTTTGTAATGCCTGCCGCTTGGTTTTTTTGGATAAATCCAGTTGCGCTTGCCTTCCTCGCTAACGGTAGCAAGGTGGTCGCGAAACTGTTTCTTATCTATTCTTCTTTTTTCCTCTAACGATGCCATGTTCTTCGCTCTCGTTTATTCGACCTCAAATAATGCCCTAATGTATTTTTCTTTTGTGATGATTTTATGAATGTGATAAAGTGATAGGGTGATGAAGTGATAAGTAGGCTTTTGTTAATTATGATGGCCTACTTATCACTCACACAATTATGGTTTATGAACTAAAATGGTTCAAGCGTCCGCTTGCGCTATTATCCGCATGCTTCACTTATCACTCATCACTTTATCATTAAAATCACTCAATTGTACAGGGTTGAGCGCGGCTCATGTCAGCGGCTTTTGCCCCGGCAGGGTCGGTTCCCTGTATGGAGGCAATATAGCTGATCAGGCTTTGGACCTTTTCGTTCGACATGGGTGCGCCACTTCCGTAGGCAATCATTCCTTTATCCGGAAAGCCTTCGATGATACTGGCAGCCATTTCATCAGCAGAGCAACCGTGGATCCAGAGATCGTCGGTGAGGTTAGGGCCAACAAGTCCTTCGCCATTACTGCCGTGGCAGGTGTAGCAAAGGTTGTTGTTACTCATAAAGATTTCCTTCCCTTCCTCAATTCTGGCCTCGTCATCGAGGTACGCCCAGGTAAAGTCAGACTCACCCTGAGGTTCTGTACCACCGCCACTGTCCAGGTTGTACTTTTCCTCGGCGGCAGCCATTTCCATCTCGTAGAGTTCTTCCTGAGAAGGACCACCCAGCATATAATAATACACCATGTAGCCTACACCCCACGCAATGGTGAAGTAGAACAACCATAACCACCAAACAGGCATATGATTGTCCAGTTCACGGATTCCATCGTACTCGTGGTCGAGTAGCAGATCTTTTTCGTCGTCTAATATTTTCATTGCTCTGATTGGTTATAGTTCATCTTGTCGTCTTCGAGGGGGAGGCGTGCGGCATCATCCCAATGATGTTTTCCTTTCTTGATCAGGTAAATCAACATGACCACAAAAAAGGTGAAAAACAGAATGAGGGAGATGCTCGGGTAAATCCCAATATCTTCGATCGCACGTAATACATTCTTGTACATGATTACTCCTCCTGCGGTTTGAAGTTTGCCTGGATACGGTCGCTGGATGGAAGTGACTCCCAGGGGTTTTCTTCCCCTTTAATGTCAACTCCCAGCCGCTGCATGTAGGCAATAATGGCGATGATTTTCTTGTCGGAAGTGATCTGAATTCCTTCAATCTGATCAAAGCCATTTTCTTTCAACCCTTGGGTTATTTCCTGAGCCTGTGCCTCCAGATCGCGAATGGCAATTTCTTCATAGCCTTCCACATAAGGCACGCCTACACTTCTGAGCGCATTAATACGAGCCGGAATGGATTCTTTGTCCATATCCTGAGTGAAGAGCCATGGATACGCCGGCATGATGGAGCCCGGTGAAGTAGACGTCGGGTCATACATGTGACGCACGTGCCAGGAATCCGGATACTTGCCGCCTAAACGGTGCAGGTCGGGGCCGGTACGTTTTGATCCCCATAAGTGTGGGTGATCGTAAACAAACTCACCGGCTTTGGAATATTCGCCGTAACGCTCGGTTTCGGAGCGGAAAGGACGAATCATCTGCGAGTGGCAGTTATTACAACCTTCGGCGATGTAAATATCACGGCCTTCAATTTCCAGCGGAGTGTAAGGCTTCACGCTTTCAATGGTAGGCACATTTGATTTCACAAGAGCCGTTGGGACGTATTCCACAATACCGCCAATCAAAATTACAACCAATACCAATACTGTCATTTGGATCGGGCGGGACTCAAGGCGACGGTGCCAGCTTTCTTTATGTCCCTCTGCCGGGTTAATGATTGCCTGAGCTTCATCCACTTCAGATTTCTCCAACGAACCCTGGCGGGCAGTTTTAAAGATATTATAGCTACCGATAGCTGCTCCTATAATGAAGAGCGTTCCTCCTACCGCACGCAGCGCATACATGGGGATGATCTGAGTTACGGTTTCCAGGAAGTTTGGATATTGCAGAAGACCTTCAGCAGTGAATTGTTTCCACATCAAACTTTGAGTGATTCCACCCCAGTACATAGGGATCACATAGAAGATGGCACCAAGTGTAGCAAACCAGAAGTGGACGTTGGCCAGCTTCACAGAATAAAGCTTGGTCTTGTAGATCTTCGGTGTAATGTAATACAGCATCGCAAAGGTTAAACCACCATTCCAGAGCAGGGCACCGTTATGCACATGACCGATAATGTAATCGGAGTAGTGAGCAATGGCATTTACGTTAGCGATGGAAAGCATGGGGCCTTCAAAAGTAACCATACCGTAAGCGGTAACACCCACTACGAGGAATTTGAGAACGGGATCTTCACGAACCCGATCCCAGGCTCCGCGAAGGGTAAGCAAACCGTTAAGCATACCACCCCAGCTGGGTGCAATCAGCATTAAACTGAAAACCGTACCCAAGGCCTGCGCCCATCCCGGCAGTGCAGTATAAAGCAGGTGATGAGGTCCGGCCCAGATATAAATGAAAATCAGTGACCAGAAGTGAACGATCGATAACCGATAGGAAAAAATAGGTCGATTCGCTGCTTTCGGGATGAAATAATACATAATCCCCAAAAAGGGCGTGGTAAGGAAGAATGCCACCGCATTGTGACCATACCACCACTGAACCAGGGCATCCTGAACACCGGCGTAAATCGGATAACTTTTCAGGAAAGTGGCCGGCATTTCAAAAGAGTTAACCACGTGCAGTACAGCCACGGTGATAAAAGTAGCAATGTAGAACCAAATGGCTACGTACAGGTGTTTTTCACGACGCTTGAGGATGGTCATGATCATGTTAATACCGAAAATCACCCAAATAAGAGTGATGGCGATATCAATAGGCCATTCCAGCTCAGCATATTCCTTACTGGTGTTAATCCCGAAAGGAAGGGTTAATACGGCCGAAACAATAATAGCCTGCCAGCCCCAAAAGTGAATATTACTGAGTTTCTCACTCCACATACTGGCTTTACAAAGCCGTGGAAGTGAATAATAGACCCCGTAAAATATGGCGTTTCCGGCAAAGGCGAAGATCACAGCATTGGTATGCAGCGGTCGCAGCCGGCCATAAGACAGCTCCGGTATAAAGCCGAGGAAGTCCGGATAAATTAGTTTCAGGGCGATGGTTAGCCCAACGATAAACCCGATTAAGCCCCAGATGATAGTGGCTATCCCGAATTTCCGGACGATTTCGTTATCGTAATGAAAGGTTTCTAATGATGACATTACTCATCCCGATTTTTGTGGTTAGTTGTTTTTTTGTTTGAATTCGTATCGTCAAAAAGTACCCGCATCGATGGAGTGTACTGATCGTCGAACTGTCCGCTTTTCACTGCCCAGAAAAACAATCCCAGGAAGATTAAAGCGACCATTAAACTGAAGGCAATAAGCAGGTAAATTACTTCCATATAGCCAGCCCCAGTTTTTGCGCTTTATAGCGCGTGGTTAAAAAGGTAAATACCATCACACTGATAGAACTGAGCGGCATCAGAATGGCTGCCACTAATGGGGAAAGATGACCCGTGATGGCAAAGCCCAGTCCTACCGTGTTGTATAAAAGTGAAAGCACAAAACTCATGATGATGATATTCATGCTTCCCTGTGAAAATTCGATAAAGCTGTTCAGTTTTTTAAGAGACTTTCCTTCCAGGATGGCATCGCAGGCCGGGGAGAAGGAGCTGATGTCGTCAGAAAGGGCGATACCAAAATCACTTTGTTTTAAAGCCCCGGCATCATTCAATCCATCCCCGATCATTACCACCTTTTGATGCTCTTTCTGAAGCTGCTTTATAAATTCCAGTTTTTCTTCCGGTGATTTGTTGAATAGCAGGGATTGTTGCTCTGTAAAATATCCTTCAAATTCTTCTTTCTGGGTTTCGTTATCACCGGAAATGAGATAAGTGAGAAATCTCGTCTTCAGAGATTGAAGGAGATCAGATACACCCACCCTGAACCCGGCTCTAATCCCAAAGTATCCAAGATATTCACCGTCAATGGAGGCATGTGCAACCGAACCGTTGAAATCTGATTCCGGAATTTCGGACAGGGGAGTTTTAGTCTGTTCAGCCAGAAATGCGCGAGAGCCAATGCAAATAAATCGCCCATCAACACAAGCAAAAATTCCCTTCCCGGATACTTCATAAAAGCTCTCAGGTTTCAGGGAATTCTGAGCGTTCTTCCCGATGAAATCAGTAATTTTTCGGCTTATGGGGTGAACCGATTGTTTACAGGTAGAATATATCAGCGCCTTTTCAGTTTCAGTTAAGTTCATCCCTCTGAATACTACATTGGCTTCTTCTTTATTGGTAAGCGTGCCGGTCTTGTCAAATACCACAGCACCGGCTTTGGATAGATTTTCGAGCAAAAGGTGGTTTTTGACGAAAAGACCGTTCAGTGACAATACATTTAAAGCCGATCCTAATGTGAACGGAGTGGATAGCGCGAGGGCACAGGGGCAGGCAATAATCAATACGGCTGTAAAAACCGAGAGGGCCATTTCCATGCCTGCAGCCTGCAGCCAATACATTCCTGCAAATGCAGAAATCCCCAAAACAGATACTGTAAAATAGGGACTGATTCGGTCGGCAAAGCTTGTAAGCTTGAGCTCTTTCTCATTGTTGGTGAAGGCATCATGGTTCCACAGCTTGGTGAGATAGCTGTTTTCAACTTCTTCTTCGGTTTTGAACGATGCAGAAGTGCCAATCAATTTAGCCCCGGCATAGATCAACTCGCCTTGTGAAACTTCAACCGGGTCGGACTCACCGGTAATAAAACTGTAATCCACATAAGCTTTTTCGGATAGCAGGGTGGAGTCGCAAGGCACCAGTTCCTGATTACGTAGTCTGATTTCCATTCCGGGAACCAGCTTATCCAGCGAAACTGATTTCTCAGCACCGAAAGTGTCGGTAACGTTCACGGCAATGGGAAGGTAGGATTTATAGTCGCGGTTGAATGACAGGCGGTTAAACGTTTTCTGCTGAACCAATTTCCCGATCAATAAAAAGAAAATGAGTCCGGTAAAAGAATCCATGTAGCCGGTTCCGGTGCCGGTCACAATCTCATAGACACTTCTTCCAAAAAGAGCGATGATACCTATGGAAATAGGAACGTCCAGGTTCACCCCTCGCTGACTCAAAGCCGCAAATGCGGATTTCAGGTAATCGCTGCTGCTATAAATAAGCACCGGCAGGGCGAGTATGATATTCAAAACCCCAAAAAAGACATGAAACTGCCCGCCAAGTCCGCTGTTGCCCACATCCAGGTAATCCGGGAAACTGAAGAGCATAATGTTTCCGAAGGCGAAGCCCGCTACTCCCAGCTTCAGCCACAACGATCGATTTTGGTGCGATTTGGAGGTTGTGGCATCCAGCTTGTCGAGCCGGATTTCCGGCTCGTACCCAATAGTGGTTAATTGCTCAACAACTTTACGCAGGGACGTAGATTCGGTATCAATAAGTACATCCAGCTCACGCTTTAGAAAATTGACTTTGGTTTGCAGAATGCCGGAATCCAGTTTTTGCAGATTTTCAAGCAGCCAAACACAAGAGGTGCAGTGAATATTCGGGATGTATAAAGAAACAGAGAGCTGCTGCTGGTTTTGAAAATCGGCTATCCGTGAAATCACCTCTTCATCTTCCAGATAATCAAACCGGGTGCGGGAGCGGGTATTTCGGAGGTTGATGCCGGGATTGCTTTCAAGGTCGTAGTAGGAGCAGAGTCCGCTTTCGTCCAGAATTTGGAAGGCCGTCCGGCAGCCGGTACAACAAAAGGGCTTGTCCTGAGAGCGTACTGTTGATTCATGACATACTTCTCCGCAGTGGTAGCATACTTCTGTAGTTGATATGGTTGGAGCCGCCTTTACCATTATTTCAAAGAAGGAACTCCGTTAGAAAATTGCAAACGCAAGTCAAACCAATTCTGTGACATCTGCTTATCAACCTCATCGAAGGTGGTGTCTTTAAGCCACTGTTCTATTTTCTTTCGTTCCTTCGACCAGAATGCATGAAAAGGGCAGGGTTCGACATGGCCGCACCCCTCAATTCCCATAAAGCATTTATTAAAAAACTCGACTCCATCGATGGCAGCGATTACATCCATAAGTGTTATTTGATCCACCGGCCTGGCTAAATACACCCCACCGTTTAGTCCTCTTCGGGAGTTAAGGATGCCAGGTTCTTTGAGCTTGGCCAGTATCTGAGAAAGATAGGCCGTTGGGCAGTTCAGAGATTTTGATAAATGGGAAGCCGACACCACACCCTCATCATCCGAACTTTTAGATATCGCTATGATGGCCGAGATGGCATATTGAGCCCCCTGTGATATTAACCGCATAGGAGATTATTAAATGAATATTCATATTCTAATATCAATATTAGATTTTAAGAAGTTTTCAGATGCCGATCAACAAGTGAAGGAGTAATTTTTGTATTTAGAATTTTTTTAAACACCGGATCTCTTAAAAGAATATTCACATTTGATGATTATCATAAGCGAAATTAAAATTTAAGGCATTACCTATGATCGAATATCAGATAGCAGACGAAGCAGTAAAGGCTATTAATTCAGGAGACCGTGTATTTGTACATGGGGTATCAGCCACGCCGGTACCTTTAGTAAAAGCAATGACCAACCGCCACAGCGAGCTCAAAGATGTGGAAGTAATTCATTTACACACCGAAGGTCCGGCCCCGTACTCTGATCCCGAATACAAAGACAGCTTTTTTGTAAATGCACTTTTCGTTGGGGCCAATGTAAGGAAGGCTGTTAATGAAGGGCGCGGGGATTACGTTCCGGTATTTCTGAGTGAGGTTCCAAACCTGTTCCGAAATAACATATTACCACTGGATGTAGCTTTGGTTCACGTTTCCCCACCGGATAGCCATGGTTATTGTTCGCTTGGGGTTTCGGTGGATGCAGCGGTGGCTGCGGTTCAGTCGGCTCGGTATGTAATAGCACAGGTGAATCCCAATATGCCACGAACGCATGGTGATGGCCTGATACACGTAAACGAAATTGATGCTTTGGTACAAACCAACGATCCACTACCCGAACAAGTGGCACCGGAACCCAACGAGGCTGAACTCAAAATCGGGAAGTATTGTGCAGAACTGATTGACGATGGCGCAACGATGCAAATGGGGATTGGAGCCATCCCTAATGCGGTATTAAAAAGCCTGACGAATCATAAGGACCTCGGCGTACACACAGAAATGTTTTCGGACGGAGTGATAGAGCTGGTTGAAAAAGGAATCATTAACGGTAGAAAGAAGAAAATTCACCCCGGTAAAATTGTAAGCGGCTTTGTGATGGGATCCAAAAAAACCTACGATTTTATAGATGATAATCCGGCCGTGGCCATGCTCGATATCGCCTATATCAATGATACCGCTGTGATTCGCCGAAATCCAAAAGTGACGGCCATCAACAGCGCGGTAGAGGTGGACTTAACGGGACAGGTATGTGCAGATTCTATCGGAACCTATCATTACTCAGGGGTTGGCGGACAAATGGATTTCATACGGGGAGCTTCACTTTCGCCGGGAGGTAAGCCCATCATTGCGCTGCCATCAACAACGAATAAAGGAATCAGCCGAATTGTTCCTTTTTTAAAGCAGGGAGCCGGAGTAGTAACAACCCGGGCACACGTTCACTACGTGGTAACAGAATATGGAGTGGCCAATTTGTATGGAAAGAATCTATGCCAGCGTGCAAAAGCTTTGACCGGAATTGCGCATCCCGATCACCGTGAAGAACTGGAGAAAGCGATCCACGAACGGTTCAATAAAAAATAGAAAGGCGGCAAGTGAGTTAGAGCCTTTTCACAAATAATCGTACCTTTGGACTTTCTGAAACCATAACGCTTCAATCACTCCATCGGAATGTCGCAAACAACGATTCAAGAACCGGAAGTAACGCTCGAACTGGCCGAGGAACATGGCCTGAATGCAGAAGAATTTGAAATGATAAAAACCCGGTTAGGTCGGGTACCAACGTTTACGGAACTGGGCGTTTATTCGGTGATGTGGAGTGAACATTGTTCGTATAAAAATTCCATCGTTGAGCTAAAAAAACTACCGAGCGAAGGTGAAAACCTGTTGGTTGGAGCCGGTGAAGAAAATGCCGGATTGGTGGATTTAGGTGATGGACTCGGTTGCGCCTTCAAGATTGAGAGTCATAATCACCCGTCGGCTATTGAACCCTATCAGGGAGCGGCAACGGGAGTGGGTGGTATTCATCGCGATATCTTCACGATGGGAGCCCGCCCGGTGGCAAGCCTGAATTCTCTGCGGTTTGGTTCGATGGAAAACCCCCGCGTTCGTTATCTGCTGGACGGTGTGGTTCGGGGAATCGGAGATTACGGAAATTCATTCGGCGTACCGGTCATTGCAGGAGAAGTTTGCTTTGACGAAAGCTATGAAGGCAATCCGCTGGTTAACGCCATGAGTATCGGACTGGTGAAAGAGGGAGAGACCGCATCCGCCATTTCAAAAGGACTTGGAAACCCGGTAATTATTGTAGGGGCAAGTACCGGCCGGGATGGTATTCACGGTGCCACTTTTGCTTCCGAAGAAATCAGTGAAGAAAGTGAAGCCAAACGACCGAGCGTTCAGGTAGGCGATCCTTTTACCGAAAAGCTATTACTTGAAGCCAGCCTGGAAGTGCTGAAAACCGGGGCTGTAATTGGTATGCAGGATATGGGGGCGGCTGGAATCGCGTGCTCAACGTCCGAGATGACAGCCAAAGGCGGACAGGGAATGAAAATTGATCTGGACAAAGTGCCAGCCCGTGAAGATGGTATGACGGCTTATGAGTTACTGCTTTCAGAAAGTCAGGAGCGCATGCTCATTGTTGCCGAGAAAGGACGTGAGCAGGAGGTCATTGATGTATATGAAAAATGGGACCTGCACGGAGTAGTGATCGGTGAAGTTGTGGATACCGAGAATGTAACCTACTGGAAAGACGGCGAGATTAAAGCCGACATTCCGGCGGAACACCTGGTGCTGGGAGGAGGAGCTCCTCAGTATATCCGGGAAACGAAGAAGCCGGCTTACCTTGATGAAGTTCAGAACTTTGATATTGATTCCCTGGAGCATCATGATAATTATTCGGAAACGGTAACCCGGTTGCTTGGCTCGCCGAATATTGCATCCAAGCGCTGGGTGCATGAGCAGTACGACACCATGGTTCGCACCAATACCGTAACCGGTCCCGGAGCTTCTGATTCCGGGGTGATTCGCATCAAAGGAAGTAACAAAGGATTGGTGGCCAAAACCGATTGTAATGGCCGGTATGTATATCTGAATCCTCGTAAAGGAGGGCAAATCGCGGTGGCTGAATCGGCACGAAATGTAGTTTGTTCCGGCGCCAAACCCATGGCCATCACCAACTGCCTGAATTTTGGAAACCCGTATAAGCCGGAAGTGTACTGGACTTTCAAAGAAGCATTAGGCGGAATGGCCGATGCCTGCCGTACACTCAACACTCCGGTAACCGGTGGAAACGTGAGTTTCTATAATGAAAACCCGAACGGAGCTATTTTCCCGTCGCCTATCATCGGGATGTTAGGGGTGATTGAAGATGTGGAGAAACACCTGATGACGCCCGGCTTCAAAAAAGAAGGTGATATCGTCCTTTATATAGGAGCTGACCGAAAAGGGCTGGGTGGAAGTGAATACCTGAAGACCATCCATGAACTCACCACCGGTGACGCACCTGAAATAGATCTTAAGTTCGAAGCAAACCTTCAGCAGGCATTATTGACTGCCATTCAAACCGGATTGATTACCGCCGCCCATGATGTATCTGATGGCGGTTTGGCCATTGCCCTGGCAGAAATGGCTATCTTCGGGAAGAAAGGAGCAGAAGTTTCTGTGGAAACGATGAAAGGATCAACCCATGAAATTCTGTTTAGTGAAGCTCAGTCAGGAGTGGTCATTACTATTCCGGCAGCAGAATTGCAGACGGCCAAACACCACTTTGAAAAAGCCAACGTGCCCATGTTTGAATTAGGCGTGGTTAAAGGGGATTCCCTCGAAATCAAAAATTTGGTTTCACTGAACGTAGATGCCGCCGAGAAGACTTATGAAAGCGTGATCCCTAAAGCAATGGAAGCCTGATCAGATTTGAGCCGATCGGAAATGAGCTCGTTTATTTGAAATAGATAGAGCCGCCAGCTTGGGTACGGTGAAATTCTTGTCCAAAAACTCTTTAGGAGTGATTCCAATCACTTTTTTGAAGTCTTTGATCATATGGCTTTGATCAAAATAGCCTAAATCATACCCCGTTTCGGTGAGGCTGGCCCCGGAAAAAATTAACTGATTAAGCAAATAATTAAAGCGGATCAGGTTGGCATATTGTTTGGGTGAAAGTCCGGTGGCGTGCTTAAAATTCTTTTCAAGGGTAGATTTATGCATCCCGAAAGACTCACAGAATGCAGAGATGGTAACACCGCCCTGTCTTTTTATCACTTCGGCAATAAAAGCTGAAATTACATGATCCTGTCTTGGTTCTTTAACCTGAGTGACCAACCACGAGTTAATCTGATCAATAATTTTTGGAGCTGGTGTCTTTTTTAACGCCTCATCCATAGCGAGATCGGCTAATTCCGGCATTAGCTGCTGAAGGGGGTATCCCACTTCGCTTAATTCTTGCAGGCTAATTCCGGTTAGTTGTTGAATAGCCCCGGGCTTAAATCGCATTCCCAGGCATTTTGTAAACGGTTTTTGATATACCTTCACGGCTTTTCTGAATGCCGGGACCAAGCTGCAATACTCGACTAAATGCTTTTCATTGTTTTCCTCATCGTCTCTCAAATAATTCCCATTCAGCATAAAGATAACATCCGTGCTGCCGTCAGGAATTATGAAGTCAAAATCCTGTTCAAAATCATCAGGATGGAGCGTGCTTACCCAATAAGATTCTACAAGATGGCTGACAGAAACCGGCGCCGAATATTCAACATAATCCATAAAATGTGACTCCTCCTATGCTGTTCGTGTCTTTCAACGCAAAATAATAGTGAATGTTAGCCAGAAATTCGTCTTTTTTACAAGGGTACTATCAGCCAGATTCTGTATGATTCAGTCAACCTTCAACTAATGGTTCTGCTATGAAATTAATTATGATTCTAATTGTGATGGCTTTGGCTGTTAACACTACATCGTATGCTCAAACAAGTATCTCTGATTTAGAACCGGAAGCATACTTCGATTTCTGGGTTGGAGAATGGGAATTGTCGTGGACTGACAATCAGGGGAATGCAGGGGAAGGAACAAACACCATTGAGAAAATTCTGGACGGTGTGGTTATTCAGGAAAATTTTGAGGCCACCCGAGGAGCCCTGGAAGGATATAAAGGCAGGAGCGTTTCGGTTTATAATCCGCAGCTTCAATCATGGCATCAGGCTTGGGTAGATAATCAGGGCGGCTATATCGACCTGAAAGGATCGGTTGATGGAGATAAAAGAATTTTTCAAACAGCAGAAAGGCCGGGTCCACAAGGAGGTACCATCATCAGTCGTATGGTATTTTATGATATTGAAAAAGACTCTTTTACCTGGGACTGGGAGTCTTCACAGGATGGTGGGGAGAGCTGGTCGCTTAACTGGAGAATATTGTATCAAAGGGTGAAATGAACACAACTAAATTCAAAATAGTAACTCTGGCTTTGCTAACTGTGTTTTTATATAGCTGTTCAGTTAATAAGGGAGATAACAGATCATTTACAGAAGTGAGTTTTTCAACTTCTGATTCAGTCAAAATCTATGGTAACCTTTATATAGAAGATTCCACTTCTCCATTGATTCTATTATTTCATCAGGGTGGTTCAAATTCAAGGGCAGAGTACAATCCAATCATCCCTGATTTACTGAAGGAAGGCTATAATATTCTGGCAATAGACCAATGTATGGGCGGGCAAACATATGGTAAGTATAACCGAACAATTGCCGAGTTTGAGACTAACCCCTATACCTATTGTGATGCTTACAAAGATCTTGAAGCTACGCTTAATTACGCTAAGAATACCTCACGATTTTCAGGTGATATAATTGCATGGGGAAGCAGTTACAGTGGCTCATTGGCTATTCAGTTAGGATCAAAAAACAGTTCATCCATTAAAGGAGTCATTGCATTCTCACCGGCTTCGGGAGGTCCGATGGCACCCTGTAAGCCGGATGAATATTTGACAAACATGGAAACGCCTGTATTGGTAGTGAGACCAAAAAGTGAAGCAGAAATTGAAAGTGTTAAGGATCAATTGAGAATAGTATATGAAAGCGGACATCAGTATTACCTGGCTGAAAATGGAGTTCATGGATCCTCATTGCTGGTAGAAGAAAGGGTAGGTAATGATGTAGAAGAGAACTGGAATATAATCCTGAATTTCATTTCAGAAATTACAAACCAGGATAACTGATAGTATATATTAAAGGTAAATGAACTATATAGCTTTAACTATGAACTATACATTAATTTTACTGATTACAACTATTGGATTAATTTCTAACAGTAGTGATACCTCAGGTGCTTTTTGCGAGAATAGTGAATACATATTGAAGCAAAGCAAAAATGCTCATGATCCTGACAATGAATGGGGTGATGCCATTTTAAATATTCGCATTCAGGAACCCAGGTTGCAGAATCCTCAGCGCTATTCCGTTCTGACATTAAATAATAAGACAGGCTATTTCAGTTTAATTCGGGATTCTGAGGTTGGAAAGGTTGAACGTATAATCGATGAAGAAGGGGCTCCCGTGGTATTGGTAAATGGTTCAACCCAAATTGATGAAGCTACAGTAAATGAATATCGGCTGGGTGAAGATCGAAACGCAGGCTATCGTTCGTTTTATGAATTGATGTATGGATTGCCGATGTCGGTAAGTGAAGATAAGCTGGCAGGCATTGAGGAGGGCGGACTTTTATCCCTGGAAGGACAGGAAGTTTACGGAGTGAGGATTGAGCTGAAGGAAGCGATGATAAGCAAGCACTGGGTACTTTATTTCGATAAGAGCGATTATTCCTTAGCTGCTTTGAAATTTGATCACTCTGAAGATTCAAGCCGCCCTGATGAAATCCTCATGTTTGACGGGGAGTATAAGGTTGGAGAAATCACGATTCCGAGGTTCCGGCACTGGTATCATCAGGAGAGCGGGGAATACAGAGGGAGTGATGTGATTTTGAAGGATCTGTCCGACAATTAACGGAACGAATATTCTTGTTTTCCACTTTTCCATGTTGACTATTTATCAAGAAAGAAGATCACATCATGGAAAATAAAATTGTACTCATTGTAGGCGGATCAGGTGGAATCGGAAGCGCAACGGCAAAGCGATTTGCTAAAGAGAACGCTAAAGTTATACTTGCCTCACGCAATAAAGCCAACGTAGAAAAAGTAGCCAAAGATATTAATGACAACGGGGGAGAGGCTTTTGCCATTGAAGTGGATGCTACCGATGAAGCCTCCGTTAAAAAAATGACGGAAGAAATTGCCAATCAGCTTGGAAAAATCGATGTACTGATTAATGCATTTGGTCAGGGAATCATACAACCTTTCATGGATATCAATCCGGCCGATGCCAAAGAAATCATCGATACCAATGTGTATGGAACGTTTCTGGTTACCCAAACGGTGATGAAGAATATGAAAGAAGACGAACGTACTTCGGTAGTTATGTTTCCGGGAACCATGGGTAAATATGTAATGAAGAACGCTTCTGTATATGCGGCTTCCAAATTCGCCATTCAGGGTTTCACCAAAGCCTTGGTTGAAGAGCAACGAAGGGGCAATACAAGATTTTCTCTACTATATCTGGGTGGTGTGGATACCCCTTTCTGGGACGATGACAGGGTAAACATGAAAGTCAAAAAAGACATGATGCTTACCCCAGATGAAGTAGCTGAAGCTGTTTTCTATGCCGTAAACCAACCCTCCGGTTCGGTTATGAATGAGGTGGTGATTCAGCCGGAAAGTCATCAGTTGGTGTAGATGTGGAACTCAAGACTTTTGCATTTACCTGTAAAATTGTGAGCTCATCTGAGTTTTTAATCGGATTTCCCTGCGCTTAAATTTACGGTAGTCTGAATTTTCACTGAGTAAAAAGCCGAGGGTACAGATTTTCTCGTATTGACTTTATCTTTTCTAACGAGAAACGGGCGGTTTTTTAAAACACCGTTTTCAACCAAACCTGTTTTTGAGTACTATCGGAATAGCCAGGGAATCAAAAAAAAGGGATGAAAAAACTAAACGAGTTTTTAAATAAGCACTCAAAGTTTGGTGAAATATTCATACGAATTATGCTTGGTTTCCATCTCATTTATGGTACCCAAGACAATGTATTTTCATGGGACCGAATGTTGGAATTTTCCTCTTTCCTGGAAGGATTTGGATTTCCTTTTCCGATAGTTTCAGCGGTAGTATCCGTGTATGCTCAGTTCTTTTGCGGGATAATGTATATAGTAGGGTTTCATGTCCGGGTAGCCGCTTTGATTATGGTTTTAAATTTTATTGTTGCCATAATTATGGTTCATATCGGAGACAGCTATCCCGGAATGTTTCCTGCCATAGTGATGCTTGCTGGTTCTTTATACTTGCTGTTTAATGGAAGTAAAGTTCTTTCGATCAAGTAAAAGAGATTTCACAAGCCGTTAATCAGCAACCGGGCATTTATCCAGCGAAGTTTTGTATGCCTTCTCAAGTATATCCAGCCCCTCATCAATCTGATCTTGCGTAATAGTAAGCGGCGGACGGAAACGCACGGTGTTCGGACCACAGGAAAGGATCATCAGCCCGTTATTCACGCATTCTTTGATCACGGCATCGCGGGAGTGGCCATCGGGCAGGTCGATGGCGCAGAATAATCCTTTACCTCGAGGATTGGTAAAATACTCGTGCTGGTCGGCCAGGGCTTCCAGTCTGGTTTGCAGATAGTTCCCTACTTTAGCCGCATTATCAACCAGGTTCTCTTCTTCGATTACATCCAGAATACGGCCGAAGCGAACCATATCCACTAAGTTTCCACCCCAGGTAGAATTAATACGGGATGAAACATGAAAGCAATTGGTTTCAACTTCATCTACACGCTTGCCGGCCAGGATGCCACATACCTGCGCCTTCTTACCAAACGCGAGGATGTCGGGTTTAACATAATGCTCATGAGCCCAGAATTTACCTGTCATGCCAACTCCGGTTTGAACTTCATCGTAGATCAGTAAGGCTTCGTGTTTATCAGCTAAATCTCTGAGCGCCTGATGGAATTCCTGTCGGAAGTGACGGTCGCCACCTTCTCCCTGTATAGGTTCAATCAGAATGCAGGCGATGTCATCTTTAAACTGCTCGAAATATCGTTCGGCCTGAGCAAGAGCTAATTGCTCCTGAGCGGCCGTATGTTGTACATTTTCTTTGGTGGCAGGGTAGGTCATAGCAGGGCTGATTACACGGGGCCAGTCAAATTTTGGAAAGTATTTTACTTTGTTGGGAACCGTATTGGTGACCGACAACGTGTAGCCCGAACGCCCGTGAAATGCTTTTTCAAAATGAAGCACCTTATGCCCTTTCTCTTCCCGGTATCCTTTTTCGAAATTCTTCTGCACCTTCCAGTCAAAGGCAACTTTCATGGCGTTTTCAACAGCTAACGCTCCACCGGAAATGAAAAAGGAATAGGGCATGTAATCGGGAATTCCCACACGGTCGAATGATTCCATAAACTCGGCCATGTCCTTCGTGTAGATGTCGGAATTGGACGGTTTGTTAATGGCTACACGACCTAATTTGGCAATAAAATCATCATCCTGAGCCAGTTTCGGGTGGTTCATCCCCAATGGATTAGAAGCAAAAAAAGTAAAGAAATCGAGATAGCGTTTACCCGACTTGGAGTCGTAAAGATAAGGTCCTTCGCTTTCCTCAAGGTCGAGTACCATCTCATAACCATCGGTAAGCATATGTTTACTTAACACAGATCGAACCTGATCAGGGGTAATTGTCATACTATCTCGCATTGTTAGCTCCTGCAATAAATTTACTGTTTCTTGGAAGCTACCAAATAGGTATTGACCTCTCAATAGCGTTTAAATTCACTAAAGTTAAAATGAGCGTATTTCAGGTTGTGCTCGGAGCGAGTGATAGAGATGTTATGGACACCAGCCCACCGGTATATCTACGGCTTCTGAAAAGGAGTCATATTCTACTAATATCTCAATTTCAGTTTGGGGATTATTTCTGAAGCTGCCCTCTGAACCCAGTTCTGCATCGCCACTTAACACTGAGTAAGAAGCGGTGTGGGCAAGCGAATATTCAACTCCATTAGTCAGCGTAATGATTGGGTTAAGCCTTCTGAAGTGTCTTCCCGGAGTAGACTGGCTGGGAATACACTCAAGAACAACCTCAAGTGATTCCGGAACAGGGTTTGTTTTGGGACTGAAGAAAGCTAATAAAGGCAGGTGTATGCGTTGGAGCCAGTCTGATGGAACATGAGCTGCATTTGGTACTTCATAATAAAAACTGTTCTCGCCGGGTGTAACACCATGCTTGTCAAGTTCAGTATATAGGGGAACATAGTAGTTCCATTCGGTGGTGCCGATATCGAACCAGAATTTTTGTCCGGAATCGTACGAGCCTTCCACTTCCGAGAAGATGCTGTAATCAGCTACCCAAAGAGAACCGGACAGTCCTGCTGAGTATTTTATTTTTTCAGGAAATTTAAGCCCCATCCAGGTTGAGATTAGTCCCCCTAAAGAAGCTCCCATTATTGCGACTTCGCTGGTATCCACAGAAAAGTGTTCATCCATATAAGGAATCACATAATCAAAAATGTCTTGTGCATAGCCGGATGCACTTGGGGTATAAGGCCCCCAGTTAGTGGTAATCCAACGGTCTTCGTAGGGGATGTACCAATTCATTCGTTGCCCCTGATTGTAAATAGCGGCTGCAATCACAGGTTTGATTTTCTGATCCGAAATTAATCTCTGAAGCACCCGGTCCATTCCCCAGGAACCGCCACCAAACATGTCCTCACCATCGTTAAGTAACAGCAATGGATACGTTGAATCCGGATCGTAATCTTCAGGTACAAAAACCTCAATTACCATTCCGTTGCTTAACCGAAATTTCTTATCCCATGATGACCCCGGTTGCTCTTTTCGATCT
The DNA here is from genome assembly GCF_024320785.1 of Gracilimonas sediminicola. Lineage (NCBI taxonomy): Bacteria > Pseudomonadati > Balneolota > Balneolia > Balneolales > Balneolaceae > Gracilimonas > Gracilimonas sediminicola. The sequence continues at coordinate 691,330 of NZ_JANDBC010000001.1, read as the reverse complement.
GTTGAAGACGGTGTAGTGCACCCGAGTGTGACGATTAACAAACAAAGAGAAAGTATTAAAGTTGAAGGTATAGGCAACATAGCAGTATTGATTTGGGCAGAATGAAATTAAATGTATTCAGTGTACATGTTAATGAAGACCGGCAATCTTAGCTCATGCGCAAAAGTGGAATGACATTTTTTATGGATGAAAAGGGATTCCCAAAGAAGAAATGCATCTAAGCATAATTCTTAACGACTATACTCATCAGGTCGATAACTTCATCAGCTGAAGGTGAATGTTCATCCAGAAAAAAAATAACTAATAGCAGGGTACATTTAACTTGCCGAAAAATTATACAAACTTATTGCGATGCTAAAATCACTGAAGCTCTTTACTGTTGTCACTTTTTCACTGTTGTCGGTGAATTTATCAGCACAATCGTATATACAGGTTTACAGCGAAGGGCAGGAGGCTTTAAAGAAAGGGGATGTGCTGACATTCAGAGAAAGCATGGTACGGGCAAATGAACTCCGCCCAAATCATCCGGTGATCATGTATAATCTTGCCAAAGGATACATGATGAATAACGAAAGCGATCAAGCCCTTCAAACGCTTGAAGTGCTGCTGCACTTTTATGCTTCTCCGGCGGTGTTGGATACTTCAGATTTTGGTGTTCTGAGAACCTTACCGGAATGGGATAAGCTGGTAGAAACCGTGTCCGATATACAGAGAACAAATAGCACCAGTGAGGTAGCCTTTGAGTTTGATAAGCCGGGTTTTCATCCCGAAGGAATGGCCTATGACAAGGAAACCGGAGAATTTTACCTGACGGATATCAGAGAAGGGTTGATTTATAGATTCAATCCAAAAGAAGCAGAACTTGTATTGTTTGCGGATTTAAAAGCATCGGGGTTTTGGTCGGCGTTAGGTATATCCGTTGATCCTGTTGAGCCGGATATCCTGTGGGTGACCACGGCCGTGATGCCTCAATTTTCGGAGTACAAAGAGGAGATAGACGGGAAATCAGCCGTTTTGAAAATCAACAAGAAAACCGGGCAAATTATTAACAGTTACCGGGCTGAGGGGGATCGCATATTCGGAGACCTCACGATAACAAAAGGCGGAGAAGTATATATATCAGATAGCCGAAACCCTGTGGTATTTACCATTGCTAATAATGATGTACTGAAAGTAGCTTTTCAACATGAGAAATGGTGGAACCTGCAGGGGTTGGCTTTATCGGATGACGAAAGGTATTTATACCTGTCCGACTATATTACAGGAGTGTATAGCATTGAAATGGGTACCGGAAAAATTCAACGTTTGATGGAAGACAATGAATGGCTGAGAGGAGGAGATGGTATTTACCAGAAGGGCGGCATTCTGACTATTCTCCAGAATGGAACCACCCCAAAAAGAGTGGCTCAAATCCGTTTGGATAACGCCGGCCGTGCAATGGCTGAAACTCTTACTTTTCCCGACCAGGCCAGAGCAGATTTAAATGAACCCACGTTGGGCACTTGGGTAAATGGTGATTTGTTCTATATTGGAAACAGCCCCTGGGGCTTTTATGGGGAAGACAGAGAACCTGTACTGGATAAATGGCCGAAACTGAAGATTTTTAAATTGAATACACATCGGGAAAGCCCATGAGGTTTAACACCCTTAAAAACAGACTCATTATTTCTTTTACGCTGGCCATGCCCTCGTACACGCTTTTGTATTTGATCAGGGGGTATGATTTTGCGGACATGACCCTGTACTCACACGTGGAGTATTCCATAGCCGTTTTTATTATTCTGATTGCGTTATTCGAGGTTCATACCCTGAAAAGCCAGTGGCTGGAAAGGTGGATCCCCTGGCAGCAAAAAGTACCACAGCGGCTTTGGGCCGAAATCGGGTGTACGGCAATACTGACTCCCGCTATCGTAACCCCGGTAATGGTGCTGTTATATCAAACCTTGTGGGATATGAGCGTTTGGTTTCCCGGAATGATAGAGTACAATCTTTTTGCCCTCAGCTTTTCGCTTTCCATTGCCGCTTTTGTGAATGCTGATGTAATTATTAAAGAGTGGAAAAAGTCGTTACTGGAAAATGAGATCCTTGAAAAGGAGAACGCAAAAGCAAGGCTGAGTGTGCTTCAGGCTCAGATAAGTCCTCATTTTCTGTTCAACAATTTTAACGTATTGAACGCCTTAATTGACGAAGACCCTAAACTGGCTCAAAAATATCTGGATACGCTGAGTGACATTTACCGGTATGTACTCAACCAAAAAAACGAAGAGCTGGTATTACTGCGGGATGAAATTGAATTCATAAAAAACTACCTGTTCTTACTCCGAATCAGGTTCAATGAAAAGCTGACCTGCAATATTTCTGCAAACGGACACGGAGATTACAGGGTGCCATCGGCAACGCTGCAAATATTGGTTGAAAATGCAGTGAAACATAATGAGATTTCCTCCCGGCACCCGATGGAGATTTCAATTAAGGTAAAGGGAGATGATCAACTTGAAGTCCGAAATAACCTTCAACCCAAAAAGAGTTCGGTTAAAAGCACGGAAGTAGGGCTGAAAAATATTTCCGATCGGTATAAATACTTTACGAATAAACCGGTGCATATTGAAAAGAACGAGCACGAGTTTGTGGTTCGGATACCAATACTAAAAATGAATGTGTGATGAAAATTCTTATTTGTGAGGATGAGGCTCCCGCCAGCAAGCAGATTTCAAAACATATAAAGGCCGTACAGAAAGATGCAGAGATTGTGGCTGCCGTTGAAACCGGCGAGGAAGCATTATCTGAAATCAGAAAGCATGACCTGGATTTAATTTTTATGGATGTGGAATTGGCAGACGGGCCCTGCTTCGAAACGCTGGACAACATTGAGATAAATACGCCCATTATTTTCACTACGGCTTACGATGAATATGCACTTAAAGCATTTAAGCTAAACAGTATCGATTACCTGGTGAAGCCCATTACCCGCGATGATATTGCCAAAGGATTAGAGAAATATAAACGGGTTAAAAAGACCTTTGAAAAGGGGCCTGCTTTTAAATTTGCGAAAGAGATACTGAATGAAGATAACTACAAAGATCGTTTCCTGGTTAAACTGGGCCGGAAGTTGTTTCCGCTGAAGGTAGATGAAATCGCCTATTTTATGGCCAGCGATAAATTGGTTTGGCTGGTAACGAACCAAAAGAAAAAGTATATCATCAATTTCACCCTTGCCGAACTTGAAGAGATGCTGAACCCTGAACTGTTTTTCAGGCTGAACCGTCAGTTTATTGCACATATTAATTCTGTGAAGGATCTGGAGCCTTACTTCAAAGGACAAGTTACGGTAAACCTCACCCCGCCGGTGGAGTATGAAATCATCATCAGCCGCAATAAAACTCCCGAACTGAAAGAATGGCTCGGGGTTTAAGGAACTACTTACTTTCTTTAAACTGAGTAACGGTTTTTCTGATGATCTCGACACAATCCATCAGCTCTTCTTCAGTCATAACCAAAGGTGGCGCAAAGCGAATGATGTTACCATGCGTTGGTTTTGCGAGTAGTCCGTTGTCCTTAAGGGCTACACAAAATCTCCACGCGGTATCACTATCAGGAGAGTCGTTGATAATGACGGCATTCAGTAATCCTTTGCCGCGCACCTTCACAAACAGGTCAAATTCTTCAACCAGTTTATTCATCTCATCCCGGAAGATGTTGCCCAGCTTGCGTGCATTCTGAGCCAGTTTCTCATCCTGCACTACATCTAAAGCGGCGATGGCAACTTTACATGCCAGCGGGTTTCCACCATAAGTAGAGCCGTGCTGCCCGGGTTTGATGACTTCCATAATATGATCATCAGCCAGCACCGCTGAAACCGGATAAGCGCCTCCGGATAAGGCCTTTCCTAAAATGAGCATATCGGGCTTGGTGTAGGTAGGCTGTCGCTCGCAATTACCGGCGCAGGTGCAATCCCCGCACACGGCAAGTAAGCTTCCGGTTCGTGCAATACCGGTCTGAATTTCATCAGCGATAAAAAGCACATTGTTTTCTTTACAAAGGGCGGCTGTTTTCGAGATGTAACCATCATCAGGTACCACGACTCCGGCTTCTCCCTGAATCGGCTCGGCCAGCAAGCCGGCAATATTCGGTTGTTTTAAAGCCTCTTGCAGTGCATCTATATCATTATAAGGTATCTTGATAAAGCCGGGAGTATAAGGGCCGAAATTTTTACGGGCATCCGGATCATTGGAAAAAGAGATGACCGTGGTAGTCCGCCCATGGAAGTTATTCTCCAATACAATGATTTGAGCTTCCTGCTCGGGAATCCCCTTTTTCTCATAGGCCCATTTCCGACAAATTTTGATAGCCGTCTCAACTCCCTCGGCACCGGTGTTCATGGGAAGTACCTTATCGAACCCAAAATAGTCGGTGATGTACTTCTCATATTCTCCAAGCACATTATTGTAGAAAGCGCGGGAGGTGAGGCTGAGCGTGTTAGCCTGCTCGGTTAAAGCCTGGATTATTTTAGGATGGCTGTGACCCTGGTTGACAGCAGAATAGGCCGATAAAAAATCATAATACTTGTTTCCTTCAGGGTCCCAGACATGCACACCCTTTCCCTTCGATAACACTACCGGCAGGGGGTGATAATTATGTGCTCCGTATTCATTTTCCAGTGCTATCGCTTGCTTGCTGTCTATCATAAATTCCTTTAATTCGAGTTTCCTGAAAATTACAAAATCGAACACTGAAAGATTAACAAGAAATCTAAAAAATCTCTTGATATCGGTTAGGTAAAAGTCGTATATTGAAAGCCTTCACCGCGGGGTGGAGCAGCTGGTAGCTCGTCGGGCTCATAACCCGAAGGTCGCAGGTTCGAATCCTGCCCCCGCCACTACTTAAAGGCCGCTTTTAGCGGCCTTTTTTATTTTGGGTACAACATAGGTCAAACTTTAAGGGATTTAACTTAGCTCGTAGCTCTTGAATATGAGAGATTGGGCACGTTCAAGATCATCTTGTTTTCTCAAAGTGATCTCTAAATCACCTGTACCATAGTGGCCAATCTCTCTCACGTCTCTTGAAAAACCATCTTGTAACTCAACTTCATCCGGGTTTATTTTTATATACACATAAAGCTTTTTGCTTTGTGGATGAACTTCTACGCATGCAAAGTTTTTAATTCTCTTGTAGGCTACATAATGCTTTAAAGTCTTTTCTTGGACATCATCACCTAAATTCAGCATATAGTCCCTTAAAGAGTGATAGAGGTCACTTAATTCAGAATCGGCTTCACTCAAATAATCTGAGACATTCTTTTGAGTTACACTTCGATTTGATGAAGTAGCTTTATTATTGGCCTCGGCCACATTCACTAATTCTAATAAGAGTAGGTTATCTCCAAAATTCTTATATCTAATTAGTTCGATATTTCTATTCATTTGTTTTACTGCATGCTCATCATACTTAGTAAAATCACCTGCGATACATAATAATCGGGGGCTTGACCAGTCAATATTTTCCGAATACTTGTTACCAAGCTTATTCATAACCAACAACTCAAATTCAGCCTTGTGATCGAGTAACCAATCTAAATAGAAGAGACCTTGATTAATGACATTTTCATTCATTGATCTTTTATACTCAATAATTACAGGACTTCCATTTTCATCAATGCCCAGGGTGTCAATTCTTCCACCATGATTTGATCCTGTTGAATATTCAGTCTCTAAATAACTTACCCCGAGATAAGTATCCAAGTTAGTCTCCATTCTTGCTTGCAGAGACTTTTCTACCTTTGCTGATGTACCCTCTAGTTCAACAGCCTTGTCACCATCTAATTTGAATAATTTTATATCCGACATTAATGTTTCCTGTTCAATCTTCTGTTAGAAAGCTTCTTCCAAATACTATTGGCCAACTTGATTTCCTTTTTACTAAGGCCGTATCCATCATGAAGAATTTTCTTATCAGTAAACTCTAAAATGGAATCAATAGAAGCATCTGATCTCATCATTGAGTCGATTTTGTCTAGAAATTCTTCATGTGACTCATCATAGGGCAATAGAACACTTTCAGTTTCACTAGGCATTAGTTCAAGAACACCCCCACCATGCGAACGACCAGAAATTTCAGAAAAAGCAAGAGATAATGAATTATAAAAACTAGCGACAAAGGGTTTAATCTTCGTTTTTTTATCTAAAAAAACACGATGCATAGTATCTGTTGTGTATGCTTTGGCTTGATTGGCTATCAATCTCGGGAATAGATGGTTCCTTCTTATGAACAATGCATCTGAAAGTTTCACCGATGGGATAACAAACCAATCATCTCTTATACTTGTTTTGTAACCTGTGTGAACATCATCTGACTCACCTTTTTTAATATACTCTCTAGCCCCATCATGGCCATTCAATTGTTTCTCTGGTGGAAATACTAATAGATGAGCTCTTACGTCCTTTTCTCTATTTTTATTCCAATCAACAGTATTAAATATTACACTATCAACTTGGACACTTCTTCCCACCATTGGTTTTGCGAAATCATGAAGATCATATTTTTGGACTGTATCGAGTGGGACAGTAAAATAAGAATTTGCGCCTGTAGTAATCCCAACCTGGACTTTTGCATAATCACCAATTTTTGGGATTTTTTTTGAGCTCGCTACATTTTCTAAGAAGTCGATCTCTTCTTGGTCAAGGAAATAGAAAGTCCATTTATTATTCTCAAAATCAATTTTCTTTTTTGGACTTTTTAATCGTTTGACATCTAATTTGGCCAAAGAAGAAGCGTCTTTTACTTCAAGATGCTCTATTCTATGTTTGTCAGTTTTGTTTTTCTCACATAACAGCAACAATACTTCTTGCTGAATATCTGGAAAGACAAGCTTCTCAAATGAAACTATATTTATTTTGTTGTATTCACGTGCTAGGAATTCTCTTAGTTGCTGGGCATATGATACTTGCAGAAGTTCAGCAGGAACTACAAAAGCAATCTTACCCTCATCTTTTAACAAGAGTGTAGATCCTACAACAAATGAGACCCAAGCATTTGTTAACTTAGAATACTTAAGCCCTGCTTTTGTGAATATCTTTTCTGCTTGCTTTTGCTGCTCTTCAGCGAAGTATTGGTAGCGTATGTATGGTGGATTGCCTATTACCAAATCATATTTATCTTTTGTTTCATTACAAAAAACATGGAAGTCTTCATTTATAACTTCTTTATTTGGCAACTCAATTTTTGCGGCTTTTTCTGCTTCTGAGGGATTAAATTCAACCGCTGTGATGTTTTCAAATTGATAGGAATCCTTTAGCAAGCATTTAAGAAAAACACCGTCCCCACAACTTGGCTCTAGTATTGAATAATTGTCACTACCGTTCATTGCCCATTTTAAAATAAATGAAGCAATTTCTTCCGGGGTATAAAAACCACCTCTAAGCTTTTCCTCAGATGCGTTTTTAATCAGTTGCATAAATATCTTGTATCATAGGTATGAGTGAATCTTCGTCTCCTAATTGATAAAGCTCTTCAAGTTTCTTATCAAGTTCGGCTTTTACTACTGCAAATTTTCTTCTGTGTTGGTCTAGTTGTCTAGGATTTCGTGAATTCTCATCTATCTTAGTGAATATCTTTATTAAGTCTTCCTGTAACTCTACAATTTTGTCGTGTAATTCTTTTTCATTTTCATCATCAAAGTTAATATTTCTAATAGGTAGTTTGTTTAAAACCTTTGTACCCCGGGCAATAAATCCCCCTCTAAATACTTCGCCGATGAGCGCTGAATACCATTCTAGATACTTTGAGTTTAAAAGGGCTTGTATGTAGTAAATTGAATAATTTGATTCTTCTGGTAATGACACAACACAGTAACCAGCAGTTCCACCAGAAGATATTAATGTTCCATGATAATCTATTGCATACTTATCTCCCTGAGAAAGAACACCAACAATAATTTTTTGAGGGAGACCACATTTATCTAAGCTTTGATGTCTCCCATATCTATACCATTCGTTGTCTGTTTCAGGCTCAGGCTTAATATCTCTGTCTTCCAAGTCTTCTTTATAATGGGATATATATTCAAAGGCTTTAGGGAATCTATCTTCAATTTCGTCTAAATCTACAAGACTTACTCCAGTATCTGTTTTTCTATAGGGGTAAAAGACCCGAGCATTAGGTTTAAATGGTCTATAGGTGTGTAGGCTATCATCCCCTCTTGATGTTTTGAAATAAGGTTTGGTCAATTCTTTTTCAATTGTCCATTCTCTATCATTCTTAGTGAAGTAATAGTAATTATCGTCTTCACGTTCTGGTTGGAAAATATATATTCTATTAGCACTTGTTTGAATTCCATTAAAAACACCATCACTGCCAACTATCTGTTCAAGTGATGAACTTTGTGAATTTATTTGTTCGTAAACATCAATAAGATATGGTGGAACCAAGATCCAAACCTCTTCGTCAAGATCACTTGTATTTATTTGCTGATACTCAATTTCATCCTTTGAAACTTTCCAATCAGTTAGACTTTGAATCTCATTGTATTCGAAAGAGTCAGAACTAGTTTTTTCAATGATTAGAATACATGTATATGTAGTGGTCTCTTTAAAGACTTGGTTTGCACCAAAAGAGAGTAGTCTGTCTAAATAACCTTCATTTTGTAAATATTCCCGCAACTTCTTACCGGCACCGACTTTCAAAAACTTACTTGGTATTATATACCCTAAATAACCACCATCTTTTAAGACTTCTATTGCTCTCTCTACGAAAACGAAATACTTATCAAATTGCTTATAGGAGGAGAGGTATTTGGTTTTATAAAGAGGATATTCTTTAGGGGTGAACTCCTTCATGTCTTCTGATTTCATGTAAGGTGGATTACCTACGATTACATCAAAATTTAAACCTTCAAAGTTGAAGGGGTTGATCTCTTCAAAATCCTCTCTGTCATCCACGTCATCTGTAGAGATCAGAGAGTTCCCATATTTTATGTTGTTGCTGAGATCAGGTAGTATTGGCTCATTAACTGCAATAGACTTATTATCTTCTCCCTCGAGAAGTTTGAGAAGTAGCCCAAACTTAGATGCTTCGACTGCGTTATAATCTTTATCTATACCATAGATGCAATTGAGTAGTATTTCTTGCTTTGTCTCAAACGGTAACTTGAAGGTGTTTATGTTGGTTTGAACTAGTTTATCTTTGTCTTCCTTTAAAAATAGGTCAATCAACTGATCGTTTAGTAACTGATAGAGTTCGATAAGAAATGCTCCCGATCCACAAGCAATATCAGCCATTTTGCTTGATAGTATCTCATCAATACTTTTGTCTTTACAAAAAGGAACGACAGTCTGATTAAGAATAGATTTAATTATAAAGCCAGGAGTAGTAACGACGTCACGATCAACTTTTTCAGGTTTTGTGACTAGTTCAATTCCTTCTTTTTTAAGTGTGAGTTTTTCAGTAAGGAAAATCTCATAAATACTACCAAGTATATCCGAGGAAAAAACAGAAAATGAATAGGGGCTTTCAGGGTAGTATAATTGCTTAATAATATCCCAGAATACTGAGCTAACATTCCCAATAATTTTGTCTGAGAGGAACTGGTCAAATAACCCTGAATTATATCTTTTATCAGCTTGATTAAACTTTTTAATCAGAGCTTCAAAATCTTTCTTATCGGCAAATCCTAATAAAGTTTGGTACTCTTCAAGGTTTCTGTCCTCACAAACACGCAAAAATATAATTCGGTTTATATAACTTTGAACATAATCGTTTAGACGTTCTTCTTCTATGTCCGGTTCATGTTCAAAAATTTCCTTACCAAGTTTTGTTCGCCAGTCATTTATTTGGTCTAGAAATAAATCATCGACATTATAACGATTTATTTTTTCTTCAATACTTTGCCACTCTTTGTCAAATTGCCCTGAATAGACAGATTCATGGCCTAATAACGCTCTAATCTCATCAATTTTATCTTCATATTCTTTATAGTGATATGTCTTAATGAGGGCTTTATCATGACTATCGTCTTTTTCAACTTTATGAGAACAATCATAAATCAACAGATATTCAAAGTTCGTAAGTACCGAGACTTTTAGCTTAGCCGTGAACCCATATCTACGAACTTGTTTTGCATTTTCAGGATTGGTTTCTACACTAACATTTGGCTTTTTGGCCTCAACAAAGAACTTTCTTTCTGAAAAAAGTCGAAAAGTATAATCTGGTTTTTTGGTGTTTTCAGAAGCTGTTCCTTTCAAGGGTTCTTCTAAAAGAACTTCTCTTTCATTTGTTGGTTTGTTTTTTTCATTTTTGATGTCCCATCCAAGCAATTCGAAAAAAGGGTCTAGAAAATCAGCTCTTACTTGAGTTTCATTATAATCTGATTTCAGATATTCATCTCTTTTAGCATCATATTTTTCTACTAATTCGCTTAGATTCATCTTTTAGGGAAACCGGGGTTATTAATGAGTTTGATTTGTTATGCACAATAATAATAAAAAACAGTGTCAAGATGTGTCATCCTACAATACTATTAATTAAAGAGCAATGTGCGTACTAATACCCCATGATTAGGGATATAAATGCCTCCAAATCTATTAAAGGAGGTTTTATGTCAGAGAGAATAGATTTATTTAAAGTCACTGAGGTTGAATTGGTGTATATCACCGACAGACGAGATTTTGATCGCCCGGTTGTAACCAATCCAGATTTAGCCCATCAAATATTTCGTGAGAATTGGCGAGAAGGGACAATGGAGCTAGTAGAGTCCTTCTATGTCATGTTTCTTGATAATGCCAAAGGCGTTAAGGGATTAGCTGAAATATCCAAAGGAGGGGCAACAGCCACAATTGTTGATCCTAAAATGATATTTGCTTACGCCATCAAATCGGCGGCCAATAGCATTTTACTGGCTCACAATCATCCGTCCGGTAACACAAAACCAAGTAGTGCCGATATTAGCCTTACAAAGCGACTGAATGAGGGAGGAAAGCTTTTAGGTATTCCGGTTGATGACCATTTAATACTTACACCTGGTGGCTACACATCGTTGAGAAATAAGGGGTTATTCTAAAGAACATTCCCGCAAGGTTATACAAGTGCTATTCGGTATCCCCAATCTTCCGCATTATCATTTGTGCAGACTGGGCGATTCCCCACCGAATATCAGCCTTGCCCTCATTAAAATTTTTACCGCAACGCAAATACGGGGTTGGATATCATCCAGCCCCGTATTGCTTAAACTGATAAAAAATGTTTTTAGGATATTAGATTAAGCGGCCATAGCCACTTGGTTCTTATCAGCCGTAATTTCATATGTGTCGTTGTAATCGACAAAACCCATTTGTCCTGATTTTGATTTAATAGGACGTTCCGGGTTAGGAACTACTTTTAGTTTTCCGTCCAAAGCATCAGCCCAACAGTACAAGTTAAAAGACGTGGGGGTTCTGATACCACATTCCCATTTGCTTACCAGACGATCAGCTACACCGATCCTATGGTTCAAATCTTCTTGGGTCATACCTTTGTCGTGTCTAAGTCGAACAAGGTCACCGACCACATCTTCTAAAAAATCCTGTCTGGATTTTGGCTTATAGACGATTTCTGGCTTATTCATAATTGCATCTCCTTTGTCTGAATAGTTGCCATCTATCGTTCTAAAGAGCTTTTCGCTCTATCGCTACGCACAGCTTGTGAAAGGAGTTTTACTACTCAATCAACATACTCAGTGAGTAGCGATTGAGAGGAATTATATATGTAAAATAGATATCCTGTCTAGCGAAAACCCAGTATTTATAGGGCTATAAAGATTGTGCTATGCAATAATAAGGGTCTAATATACTGACATTGCTATATTTTGTTTATGGTGCTTTGCACAATAGAATTGTAATTAATTTGCCTAAACAATGGCGGTATGAACATTAAATTATAAATAAAATTGTCTGAGAGGATGAAATTTTGACTTTAAAGCTATAGTGTTACTGACGATTAAGTTGAAGCGTCTGATTTTTAATTAAACGGGGAATATGAAGTGAAAATAGATTTTATTGAAATAGAAAACTTTAGAAAATTAAAATCATGCAGATTAAGCTTCTCTGAAAAACAGACTTTATTTGTTGGTGCTAATAATAGCGGTAAAACTTCTGCAATGGATGCACTAATAAGTTTCCTTAAAGATAAAAACCGGTTTAAAACGAAGGATATTACTCTTTCAAATTGGTCACAGATTAATGAAATAGGAATTTCTTGGGCAACTCATATAGAAGAGGAAGAGCCAGACCTTTCATTGGATAAATGGCATGAATTAATGCCAAAATTAGATGTTTGGCTTCAAGTAAAAAGCAATGAAATACAATATGTCAGCAACCTTATACCTAAACTGAGTTGGAGAGGTGGACTATTGGGAGTCAGGCTTGTCATTGAGCCGAAAGATATAGAAAAGCTATATAAAGACTACCGTAGCAGTTATCAAGATGCTCAAAAGATAAAGGAGTCAGCAAAATCAGATTTAAAGCTTTGGCCAGCTACTATTTGGGATTATCTAGAAAAGAAGGGGTTAATTTCACACTTCAATGTTAGTGCATATTTGCTAGATCCAGACAAAATAGAGAAGGTTGATAAAGGCAATGCAGTTCTTCAAAAGCTCAGTGAAGATAGTACACCGATAGAGAGCAATCCTTTTGAGGGACTAATAAGAATAGATATAATAAATGCTCAAAGAGGCTTTTCAGATCCGAATGATACAGCACAGAATTATGGTAGTTTATCAACACAATTAAGAGAATATTTTTCTAAACATTTAAATCCGACTGACAAACCAAACGTATCAGATATAAAAGCATTAGAGACTATAGAAAGTGCGAAAAAAATATTTGATGAGACTCTAAAAGAAAGTTTTAACTCATCTTTGACTGAACTAGAAGAGCTAAACTATCCAGGATTTGGTAATCCAAATATCAATATATCATCCGAAGTTAAACCAATAGATAGTCTTAACCATAAGTCAGCAGTTCAATTTGGTTTGATGGAGGATGATTCTGATAAAGATAATCCAATCAGCTTACCCGAGATATATAACGGACTTGGGTATCAGAATTTAATATCAATGGTATTCAAGTTGATTAGATACCGAGATGATTGGATGAAGGTTGGTAAAATAGAGGCAGAAGATTTTAACTCACTCGAAGAGATAAAATACGAACCACTACATTTAGTGTTAATTGAAGAACCAGAGGCACATTTACATGCACAAGTACAGCAAGTGTTTGTGAGGAAGGCGTATGATGTTCTTAGGTTTAATGAGAATCTTAGAGATGATGAAGGTAATGATAAGGAAGGTTTTAGTACTCAGTTGGTAATAAGTACTCACTCTAATCATATAGCTCATGAAATTGACTTCAATAGCTTACGATACTTCAAGAGATTGCCATCACAATCAAAAAGTGAAGCACCAATTTCAGTCATTATCAATTTATCTGATACTTTTGGGGAGGATGATGAGACCCCAAAGTTTGCGATTAGGTATCTAAAAACTACTCATTCTGATCTATTCTTTGCTGATGCGGTAATTTTAGTTGAGGGAACGGCTGAAAGAGTCTTGTTACCACATTTTATTGAAAACCATTTTCCCAAATTGACATCAGCTTATATTTCAATTTTGGAAATAGGAGGGAGCCATGCTCATAGATTGAGACCATTGATTGAGAATTTAGGAATTATCACTCTTATTATTACTGATTTAGATTCCGGTCAAAAGGGGGAGAAAGGTAAATTGAAGGCATGTGTTCCAAAACATGGAGAGGATCAAGAAACCCAAAATTATACAATAAAAAATTGGTTACCTGAACTACAGAAAGTAGATGAGTTGGTTGATCTGGGAGATGATGGAAAAGTATCTGAAGACAAGTTAGTTAGAGTAGCATATCAAACTTGGATAAATCTTGGTTCCAAAAAAGCCCCCAAAAAGATAATCCCATATACATTCGAAGATTCTTTGCTTTATCAAAATGTAGAAATCTTTCAAAAAATTGACGGGGTTGGACTTATCAAGAAATTCAAAGACCAACTAGACCTTGATGACCTGGAAACTACGAGTAAAGAGATATTCGACTCTCTTAGAAAAGGTAATAAAGGTGATTTCGCCTTGGATTTACTCTTTCACCAAGAGCCTTCTGAATTACAAGTGCCTGACTATATTTCAGATGGTTTGAGTTGGGTCGAAACTAGCCTTAGCAATACGGATTTTGTTGAGGAAGCGATAAAACCAGAGGCTAATGATGAGTAAACTCAACATAACAGAATTAACTGAATTGGATACGGAACTTTTAGGATACCTGAGCATAGATAAGCCAGAGAGCTTTTTCCTTTTTGCGGGTGCTGGTTCCGGTAAAACTCGTTCTCTAGTTTCAGTATTAAATGCATTAAAACATCGCTATAAGAAAAAGTTGGTTTTAAAAGGGCAAAGAATAGGAGTTATAACTTATACAAATGGGGCAAGAGATGAGATCCTGTCACGACTTGAATATGATAACCTTTTCTCGGTCTCAACTATTCATAGTTTTGCCTGGTCATTAATACAGTCATATCAAAACGATATTCGTGAGTGGCTGAGAATAGACACTGAGCTTAGAATTGAAGAGCTAGAAGAATTGATTTCTAAAGGCAGAGAAGGAACTAAAACTCATGCTGACAGAATTAAAAAAATTGAATCAAAAAGAGTTAGACTTGAAAATCTAAACTCAATAAAAAAGTTCAGCTATAACCCCAATGGAGATAATTTTTCAAGAGATTCCGTAAACCATACTGAAGTCATAAAAATGTGTTCCGACTTCTTATCGGATAATGAGATGATGAAAGAGATTCTAACGCAGAAATTTCCAATTCTGTTAATTGATGAAAGTCAGGATACTAATAAAGATCTGATTGAGGCTTTATTTAAGGTACAATCAGAAAAAAGCAAAAAATTTTCTTTGGGTCTATTTGGGGATATGATGCAAAGAATATATATGGATGGAAAAAAGGACTTAGGGAAACAGTTACCCCAAGACTGGAAAAGACCAAGTAAGAAAATAAATTACAGATCTCCTAAAAGGGTAATCGAGTTAATTAATAAAATAAGATCGTATGATGATGACCATATTCAAGAGGCGATCGAAGAAGCAAACGATGGGATAGTAAGGCTTTTTGTTGTTTCTGGAGATGTCGATAAACAAGAAATAGAGAAAAAAGTAATGGAAGATATGGCCTCCATTACAGAAGATGTGCTGTGGTCAGGTAATGATGCTAAAGTTAAGGCTTTAATTTTAGAGCACCATATGGCGGCCAGTAGAATGGGGTTCTCAGATTTTTTTGACCCCTTATATGCATCTGACCGTTTAAAAACAGGAATTCTAGATGGCACACTTCCAGAGTTGAGATTCTTTTCTGACATTATTTTACCAATAGTAAAAGGCCACAGAAGCGATGATGCATTTAAAATATCGAGAGTCGTGACACGAAACTCACCACTTTTTAAACCTGAAATTATACGAGAAAAGGAAAATCAAACCGATATCTTAGAAGAAGCGGACTTAAAAACCAAATCTCTTATCTCCCTATGGGAGGAGGGAAATGACCCAACATTGAAATCTATAATCAATAAAATTCTAGATTCCGGTCTATTCAATGTCCCTGAATTATTGAAACAAGCTTTTGAGTGGAGTGAATCCTCTGAAGAGATTGAAGCGGAGGCAGTTGACTTTAAAAATGTTTTTGCATTTGTTAGTGCCATTGAATCACCTTTTAGTCAGTTTGAAAACTATCATATCTATATTAATGATGATGCAATATTCGGTACTCATCAGGGTGTTAAGGGATTAGAGTTTCCTAGAGTAATGGTTATAATGGATGATGAAGAGTCTAGAGGATTTTTGTTTAGCTATGAGAAACTTTTTGGTGCAAAAGAACCTACGAGGACGGATATCAGAAATGAGTCGGAAGGTAAAGAAACCAGTATAGAGAGAACTCGACGATTGTTTTATGTTACGTGTAGTAGAGCAAAAGAAAGCTTAGCTGTTGTTGCTTACACCAATGCACCGGAGGCTTTAAAAGAGCATATCTTAAACGAAGAATGGTTCTCAGAAGAAGAAATTATTGAATTATCAGCTGATAATTAGATACAAATTTTTTGAAGGCATTGGACTTTGTTTTCTAAAGTAGGGCCATCTCCGTAAAGAGGGCGATTGAATTTGTGACCCATAAGTTCAGCTTGCATTCTATCATTTACACCAGATCGAGTTAGTCGATCCTGGAAGCCATGACGTAATGAGTATAACGAATATCTCTCTGTCGGCGATAAATCATGTTGACGCAGATATTTGTTCACTAAATTCGAAAAACTGTCAGTCTTACCTCTGTATCTTGGGAAGCCTCTTGGAAACTTTTTCATTGCTTCCAAAGAGCATCCAACAAGAGGAATACGTCGTTCACTATATTGCGTCTTCAATTCACGTAGTGAATTTTCTCTTATTACAATATGAGGAATTTCATGGTCAAGTTTGATATCAGCCTCTTCCAGATTAGTAATTTCAGAAGGCCTTGCTCCTGTGTTTACCATGATAAGCACAATTGCTTTAGCTTGGTCATTTAGGTCACCAGATTTAATGTTATTGAGCAATTCGCTCTTGATATATTCTTTATCAAAGGGCTTTCGGCTTTTTGTCTTCTTTTCTTTTAAAGTGATTTTCTTGAAAATCAGGTGATGGTCAATTTTTAGGCTCAAATGATCTGAAACGGTCTCAACAATATTCTTAATGAAGACAAGATATTTATTGGCTGTATTTGCTCTTAATCCCTCATTTTGGATGCGGTCAATCCACCAGTCTCTAAATTCAATCATATCCTGACGAGTTAGAGCCTCGATACTTTTGTCTCCAATCAGTGATTTAAGATCATTAATCGCTCTAATCCTAGTATTACGCCAGTCACGTAGTTGTTTTTCAGATTTATTCATGACCCGGTCTTTCGTAATAGACCAGAATATCTCTAAACAACGTGTTAGAGTAATCTCAGGTTTCTTAACTGTGCCAAGAACGGCTTTAACTACTTTTGGATTACCCTCATGTTTTTTAATTGCTGAAGTTCTTTTTGCAATGTCGCGAATACTACCTGATGCAAGATCATTTACAGGTGCATAATTAAAGCCGACGTGCTTGGCCAGGTTCACCGCTTCTTTAAAGCGTTCATCACTGTGCGTTTTATTTGTATTCAATAATGAGTTCCAATAAGCCTCGATTTCAGCATTAACTTTAGATGCTTTTCGAATAGCTAATTTTTTACTGTCTGTTTTTAGAGAAATGCGAATGAGTTGCTTATCAATTTGATCCCAAAGAGCCTTTGGGACTCGTCGATTGTAATAGTATCTATCGCCTCTTTTTATCAAATGGTTCATCTCTTGAGCCTTTCATGTGTACCAAAATGTGTACCATTATGTGTACCACTTTTGATAATACACAACGCACCGTGTGTGTACAGGCTAAAGGGAAAAAACTTTTATTTCAGGGTGTTACGTGGGATTTTTGAAAAAAATATGTGCGTAATTTTGGAGCGGGTGAAGGGAATCGAATATGGAAATTACTTACACTAAGTATCTGATATATAACGTTTATTTTTTTCGGTAATTTTAATGTGTACCATTTTGTGTACCAAAATGTGTAACACTTTTATCATTATTTTTTGCGACTCGGTGAGCTATGTCAACCATTCTGTTTTCTGCTTTCCTTGATTCTATCTCTTTGTGAACTCTTTCAAACAGGGGTAAGTAGTCCTTGCCGTATCTTTTTACGATGCGTGCAAGAGTCTCATAACAATCATATAGCTCATCCATGCTTAGTTCATCAGCATGAGTATGTTTGGTATTTCTCTGGTTCATAATTAACTCCCAGAGCACTATCTCAAAATAAATTTCTTATGGCTACGCACAGTAGCTTTACAACAAGGATTTATGAAATGAGTAATACCAATTTCGTATCAAGGAATTGATACTAGGAAGCAATCTGATGAGCTAATTTTAGTAATCTATCTTGCTCTTTTAGCTTTTCAAGTTCGGAGGTGACCCGTTCAAATAAAGGTAGGTATTTACGTCCCTCACTAACGACTAATTCTGCAACAATACGTTGGCATTTCTCTGCCAGTTCCAGTGTTATATCTTCATCTTTAAGAGGCGTGCCCCGTTGAGGTATATCTTTGAGTTTATAAATCATTTTAAAATTAAGCTACCTTGTACTAAATACATCTATTTCTACTTAAAACACTTACCAATCTCATTGGATTACTGGTTTTTGAAATTAATAATATCCTCTGGAAGACTGATAACTATGATAGAAGCTACTGATCAACCCAATTAGTGGAATTGAGTTTTGCTCTTAAAGGAGTAGCTACAAATCTGGGAGCTTTCTTAATGTATTTTTTTGCTTCAAGTAAACCGTCTGGTTTGAGACTATTTAAGTGTTTAATTGCATTTTCAACAGAGAAAGTCTCTTCGTTATTACTTTCTTCTGCAAAATTAGATGGTAGGTCTGTCCATACTACAGTTGCAATGTTTTTATGCTCAGCCCAATCTTGGATCTTTTCAGCAACCTTTGGGTATTTAAATCTCTTTTCGTATCGATCTTTTAGGTCTATTACACCAATTCTATTTATTGAGGTGCCTTCACGTTTACGTAGGTCTTCCACACAATCTTTAATTTTCTCACGCTTGCTAATGATATATGAGGTTTTTATTTTCGATCCATTATCGGGGTCAATAACGAGTGTTAGTGCTTTTTTTCGAGATGAAGAAACTCTTGAAAACTCAATGGGGAGTTTGGGCCCATCCTCTATCCAGGTGCCTATAATCTGTTCTGATAGTTCACGAGGCTCATAAATAAGAGAGCCCCAACCTAGTATCACAATTCTATCATTCATTTTTTTGCCTTTCTTACTTACTTAAAAGCGTGTCAATTTTTACTACAGCTTATCAATCAATGCATCCCGCATTTCTTTGTTCTTGTCAGGATCACTTTTAATCAATTTAGCGATGTTAAGGAGCTTCCATTTTATCCCCGGAAGATCTTTTAATCGCTCATGGGGAAATAGGTCCCATTTCGGCTCACCATCAACAAAACTCATCAGAAGTTCTTTATCACTATCTGTCAGGGATGCCTGAACTTCCTTTACAAGGCGAACACGGGTACTCTCAAAATCATCATAACTAAATTCAACATCCGTCATGCCCTCAAACTGACTTTCAAAAGCTTCTTTTTGATCTTTAAAATTTGGAGCAATAACCTCATGGACTGGTCGGCCATGGCTGAGCAGGGCAGATAGAAATCCATATTTGATTGTCTCTGTAATACCTTCGTTTTCTAGTAAATAATGGACATCGAATAAATCTCTTGGATGTTGACGGTCTAAAGCAGCGCAAATCTTTCCACCGAATAATTCTGCTTTAGACACAACAGTCATCTCAGCGAACTTTCCAAAGCTGTCCTGGACGGTCTCCGATAGCTGCATGGGTTGTGTATCATATAAGTGTCCCCGCAAAACCGTATTCACTTCAATTTTAATTTGGGCTCTATCTTTTTGGACGGTTAGTTTTGCAACACCACCATTGCTGTCAGCCACCTCATTAACCGTTGCATCTGGTATTGATGTCTCAATAGCATCTTTAATACGTTTTAAAGCCTCTGTTATATTTTGAAGAGCCTTATTACGATCATCAAAAGGCAAATACGTCAGGTCAATATCAACCGACAACCGGGGAAGGTCACGGATGAATAAATTGATGGCTGTTCCACCTTTTAAGGCAAAGCACTTTTCTTGATCGACATAGGGAAGAACGTCAATCAACAGATCAACTTGGTATTTGTATTTTGATTCAAGCATAATCGACTAACTCCTGTGGTAGGGTCAGGCCATACTTTGAAACATATTTACCTTGTGAAACGATTGTACGATCACCGGAGCCAACATCTATCTTATCCGTCTTCAAATGCTTTAAGACTGGTAAATTTGCCTTCTCTGCCATATAGAGAAAAAGCCGTTTAACCTTTATTGAGTTACAGTTTTCTAAAAGCTCTTGAACCAAAGACGGGCGGAGTGTCTGTAATCCTTCTATGATCTGATACACTTCAACTAGATCCAGTTGCTTAGGGGTGAGGTAGAGTGCTTCAAGTATGGCTCTTTCTGTGGATGATACCTTTAATTCAAAACCGTTTATCTCCAACTCTCTTATACCCATAGCCAAGGGTAGAAAATTTGTTGTGACATGGTTCGGCTCTTTAGACCAATGATATTTCCGAAACCACGTCGGAAGCTTTTCTTGGTGATTGGAAAACAGAAAGAGTGTTTTCTCATTCAGCCGGAGATAATGGCTTACCCCATGTTGATCGAGTGCTGAGACACCACCTATATGTATGGCGAGTTCTAACTGCTTTTGTAAGGCATAGACTGCGCCATATACACTGACCTGTTCATTTGTTCTTCTATAGGCACCTCTACCAACAGAGCTTATCCAGCCACCTTGCTTATACTTTTGTACAAGCTGTCTGGATATACCAAGCTCTTTCAGCCATGTGGATGTGGCCACCATGCCGCTAGGCCAATTGTCAACGAGTGACATTATCTTTTTGTCATTTTGTAAACTCATAGTTTACTTATATCATAATTTTTAATGAAAAGCCACTCCAAAGAGGTCTTCAACATAAACGAATAGTCTGAATATCATTATTTTTAGTCTGAAAAGTAAACTTATAGTTTACTTATGCAATAAATTTTAATGAAAAGAGGGCTGTTGAATACACCCTACAGCCAACGCCAAAAGAATGTGTATCTCTGCATTTTTATCTTACAAAGTGACTGTTTAGTAAAAGAACCTAATTACCCCAAACTTTATCTATTCCTTTTCTGGAAGAATTTTGAACAGCTTTATACTGGCTCATTGTCATTCCGGTTACTTGCTTAAATTGGCGTGAGAGATGCTGTAAGTTTTTATAGCCTAAGTAATAAGCAATCTGACTAAAATTTTTGTCATCATAGCTTATCATCTCTGTTGCTTTTTCAATTTTCAAATTGATAAAAAACCGTTCAATGGTTTGACCATGTATGGCAGAAAACGTTTTGGAAATTTGAGAGTAGTTTTTGGCTATTTGTTTCCCCAAATACTCTGATAAGCTTAGATCTTCATCAATCTCATTTTTAAGTAAATCCAGAAGGGCATGTTTAATATCTTCAATCAACTGTTCTTCACGGCTACTGACCAATTCAAACTTAAGCTTGTTTAGCGCAGTACTTATTTTTTCGTAAGAAGGTGGCTTATTAGGGAGTTTTATCTTTGCAGATCCCAGTTCAACATCTAATACTTCAAGTCCTATATCTTGTAGCTGTGATTCGACCATCATACAGCATCTCTCACAGACCATATTTTTAATTCTTAACTCTACTGTTTCCATATGTGTAGCATTCCGACTTATTTTATTTCTCACAAGCTTATCAAATTATGAGAATATTTTATCTAATTTTTTCTCAATATCTCCATATATGACAAAATAAAGGTCTTTTACTAGAATCGAGTCAATGAATTTACGGTTTGCTCTGAACCTGATTACATTTAACTCTAAAAAACCATATTATTTGATGTGGACAAAAAAACCTTCATATCAAGCTCTCGTTTTTACAACAAAATTATTGTTGTGGTCATTGGTATGTTATTTTTAATTGGATCATCAGGGACAATTCAAAAAATATGTCTCGATATGTCCATGCCTAATCCTATATCACAGCACAGCGAGATGCCGGATTGCCCTACAAAACATGGGGATAAGCAGTTGCCGGATGATCTCAGGGATCATTGTGATTCAATGATTAATTGTGATTGTTCTTTTGAGGTCAACTCTATAAAAGAACAGACTGTTTTAATATCAAAAGTCGAAATTTCACAACCTGATCTAGTCGTTGTTGAAATTTTAATTACAGACCAAACCGACAAAGATTTTTACTCTTACTTACATCCCGAATTTTATTCGTCACCGCCTCTCTTTTTGACGAATGAGACCTTTCTGATTTAGGAAAAGTTACCTCATACCCCTTATGAGGTACAATTATTTAACGTTGCTCAAAGCACTTACACGGTGCAAACTATACAAATCAGAGTAACGATTATCACTTTGCGCTCGAAATAGTAATACGTAGCGCAGAAAACCATGTGAGCCTAAATCGAATAAATAGATGTTAAACAAAACAATAAGATTTTTTCTTGAAAATAAATTGGTGGCAGTTTTGCTACTCACTCTGCTTGTTGGGTGGGGTTTATCAACAGCGCCATTTGATTGGAATCTTAATTCAATTCCCAGAGACCCAGTTCCCGTTGATGCTATTCCTGATTTAGGTGAAAACCAACAAATCGTTTTCACAGAATGGCCAGGACGCTCTCCTCAGGATGTTGAGGATCAGATTACCTATCCGCTCACAACAGAATTATTAACAGTTCCGGGTATTAAAACCATCCGAAGCAGTTCGATGATTGGGACATCCAGTATTTATGTGATCTTTGAAGAGGATGTCGATTTTTATTGGAGCCGCTCACGTATTCTCGAAAAACTAAATGCTTTGCCTGCCGGAACACTTCCCGCTGATGCAAAACCAACACTAGGCCCTGATGCTACCGGGCTTGGACAAATTTTTTGGTACACTTTGGAAGGGCGAGATAAAGAGGGAAACCCGGCAGCTGGATGGGACCCTCAGGAACTCAGAAGTATTCAAGACTTTTATGTTGAATATGGGCTTTCCGGCGCTGAAGGCGTTGCGGAGGTTTCCTCCATCGGCGGGTTTATTCAAGAATATCAGATTGAGCTTAATCCAAACTCCATGAAGGTCTATGGTGTGACGCTTCCTCAGGTCTTTAATGCCGTGAAAAAGAGTAATAGTGAGGTCGGTGCCAGAACAGTGGAACTCAATAACGCTGAATATCTGGTCAGAGGTTTAGGATATATCAAAGAGCTTGAGGATTTAGAACAAGCTGTTGTTAAAGTCAGCGATAATACTCCGATTAGAATTCAGGATGTTGGATTTGTAACGAGAGGCCCAGGCCTGCGACGAGGCCTGCTTGATAAAGGAGGGGCGGAAGCAGTCGGAGGGGTTGTGGTTGCCCGACAAGGTGCAAACCCGATGCAGGTTATCAATAACGTTAAAGCTAAGATAAAAGAAATATCGCCTGGGTTACCATCAAAAACGTTACAGGATGGCACTGTTTCTAAAGTAGAAGTAGTCCCCTTTTACGACAGAGGTGAACTGATTCAAGAAACATTGGGCACACTAGAAGAGGCACTCACCCTACAAATTCTGATAACTATAATTGTCATTGTGGTCATGGTTCTCAACTTGAGAACATCATTACTGATATCAGCGATGTTACCGATAGCCGTTCTGATGTCTTTTATTGCTATGCGCTATTTTAATGTCGATGCCAATATTGTTGCTCTGTCCGGTATTGCGATTGCGATTGGTACTATTGTGGATATGGGCGTTATTCTTTCTGAAAATATGCTTCGGCACATGGAAGAGATGGACGATGATGAATCCCTATTAGAGGTAATCTACAATGCTACCACCGAAGTTGCTTCAGCCGTTCTTACAGCCGTAACAACAACGATTGTAAGCTTTCTTCCAGTCTTTACGATGGTTGCATCAGAAGGAAAACTGTTTAAGCCGCTCGCTTATACTAAAACATTTGCCCTGGTCGCCTCCATTATTATTGCTATTACACTCATTCCGCCATTTGCTCACTGGCTGTTCTCCATCAAAGTTGATAAGCGAAAGGTTAAACTGGGTTGGAATGCGTTGCTTATTCTTACAGGCATTCTGTCTTTATCCTTTGTTACACCTTGGCTTGGATTGGCTTTGATCGGTTTTGGGCTCATAAACGGTGGTCGTCTATTCGTTTCACATGCACATCAACAGCGCATGACCTATCTCAATAATGTGCTTACGGTGGCTATTGTTACATGGCTCTTGACCAAATACTGGTTACCGTTTGGGCCAAGCGTCTCATTGACCGGAAACCTTATCTTTGTAGTCGGTCTCATTGTTATCATCTTAGCTTTCTTTTGGTTTGTAATCAGATACTACGCCCAACTTATACGTTGGTGTCTGGAACATAAAAAATCATTCCTTGCGCTGCCGACCAGTTTGGTCATCTTTGGCGTTGTTGCTTGGCTCGGCTTTAACTCCACCTTTGGTTTTGTGGCAAAAGGATTTGATAAAGTAGGGGTTAATATTAGAACGACGTCTGTATGGTCATCAGCCACCCATGCGTTTCCCGGTTTTGGTAAAGAGTTTATGCCAGCCCTTGATGAAGGCGCCTTCTTACTCATGCCAACGACACTTCCTCATGCGGGTATTGAAGAGGTCAAAGATATCGTGCAAAAACTCGATATGCGCGTGAGTTCCATTCCTGAAGTAAAAATAGCTGTTGGTAAAAGTGGTCGTACCAACTCAGCGCTTGATCCGGCTCCCATCTCCATGTTTGAAAATCTCATTCAGTATAAATCTGAATATAAAACTGATGAAAACGGTCGTCGTGTTCGATTCAAAGTGGATAATGATGGCACGTACGTCAGAGATGATAAGGGAGAGCTTATACCTGATGCAGGTGGAGAATACTACCGTCAATGGCGGGATCATATTCAATCAACCGATGATATCTGGGAAGAAATTGTCAAAGCAACACGTATTCCAGGGACAACATCCGCCCCTAAATTACAGCCCATACAAACTCGTCAAGTCATGCTGCAATCAGGTATGCGAGCACCAATGGGTATCAAAGTTAAAGGTCCCGATCTTCAAACCATTGACCGCTTTGCTCTGCAACTTGAGGAAAAGCTTCAAGGAGCGCCGGGTGTTAAAAGTCAATCAGTATTTGCCGACCGCATCGTGGGTAAACCATACCTTGAAATCAACTGGAATAGAAAACAGCTAGCCCGCTACGGATTAAATATCCAAGATGTTCAAGAGTTCATTGCTGTCGGTATCGGTGGTATGCCGCTCACAACAACCGTGGAAGGCAGAGAACGCTATCCGGTACGTGTCAGATTTGGCCGGGAATTCAGGGATGATCCCCAAAAGATTGCTGAAATGCTTGTGCCAACCAATACAGGAGCAGAAGTTCCTCTTGGTCAATTGGCCAGTATTGATTACCGTCAAGGTGCCCAATCCATTAAAAGTGAAGATACCTTCCTCGTCAGCTATGTCATCTTTGATAAAGTCGATGGTATGGCGGAAGTTGAAGTGGTTGAAGGGGTTCGGGCATATCTTGAGAGCCAAATTGATGACGGAAACCTTGTTGTTCCTTCATCAGTGAGCTATGAATTTGCCGGAAGCTATGAAAACCAAGTCAGAGCTGAAAAAAGACTATCCATCATCTTGCCCATAGCGCTTTTCCTGATTTTCCTCATCATGTATTTCCAGTTCAAATCAACCGCCACCACAGGCATGATCTTTACAAGCATATTTGTGGCTTGGGCAGGCGGATTTATACTGATTTGGCTCTACGGACAACCATGGTTTATGGACTTTTCCATCTTCGGTCAAAATATGCGTGAGTTATTCCAGATGGGCACCATCAATCTGAGTGTTGCTGTCTGGGTCGGCTTTATCGCTTTGTTCGGAATAGCCTCAGACGGGGGCGTGGTTATGGCAACCTACCTTGACCAACTTTTCGATAAAAGAAAGCCAAAAACCATAGAAGAGGTTCGTGAAACCGTAGTAGAGGCAAGCTCCAGAAGAATACGCCCGACCCTCATGACCACGGCCACGACTATTTTGGCTCTTATTCCTGTGCTAACATCAACAGGACGAGGTGCAGATATTATGGTGCCCATGGCTATTCCTAGTGTTGGAGGTATGCTGTTTCAAGTCATAACCCTATTTGTTGTTCCAGTGCTTTATGCTATCTGGAAAGAATTTCAACTCAATAAGAGTCTACCATCATGAGATATAATCAAATTGTAACATCAATCATTACCAGTTTTGCTCTGGCACTTATCATACTGATACCAGAAGTATCACATGGTCAGTCGCTAGATGAGTACCTCATCATAGCTGGGGAAAACAACCCCACTTTAAAGACTGAGTTTACAAAATACCGTGCATCTTTGGAGCAAGTGCCACAGGTAACGGCACTGCCTGACCCGGATTTATCTTTTGGATATTTCATCTCACCCATTGAAACCAGAGTTGGACCGCAACAAAGCCGTATCGGTCTTAACCAAATGTTCCCATGGTTCGGTACGCTCTCGGCCAAAGGCGATGTCGCTACTGAGCTTGCTAAATCTCAATTCGAAGTATTTGAAGAAGCACGCAATAAGCTCTTTTTCCAAGTGAAACAGCAGTGGTATAAACTTTATTTACTACATCAGTCTATCGACATTCTTGAAGAAAATATCGACATCCTGCAAACCTTTGAAAATCTCTCTTTACAACGCTATGAGACAGGTCAAGTCAGTCAGGTTGATGTATTAAGGGTACAAATTGAAAAAGAAGATCTGCAAGTCCAGTTAGAGCTTTTGAAAGATCAACTCAAAACAAATGAGATTGCTTTCAATGAACTTCTTAACCAAGATAAGAGTAGCCCAGTCAAGGTCTCTGATAGATTAGCATTAACACCATTTACAGTAAATGAAGTGGAGCTTTCACAACAGATACTCTCGAGAAATCCAAGATTGTCAAAACTTGATTATCAAGCACTGTCTGCACAACGATCAATTGATGTTGCTCAAAAAAGCGGAATGCCAAAATTTGGTGTCGGCTTCGACTATATCTTTACCGATGAAAGAACCGATATGAACCCCTCCGGTAACGGTGATGATGCTTTTATGGTCAAATTAGGTGTAAAAATTCCTTTATGGAGAGGGAAATACCAAGCCCAAGAAAAACAGGCCAAACTGAATTACAGATCTATCCAAGATCAACAACAAGCCGTTGAAAACAGTCTTAAAACAGATTTAGAAAAAGCCCTGACAGATTTAAAAGACGCAGAAAGACGTAATAAACTCTACAAAGATATTCAGATCAGGAGAGCTCGCCAGGCAATAGATATTCTTCTAGAAGAATACACCTCATCCTCTGCCGATTTTGAAGAACTACTCAGACTTCAACAAAAACTACTCAAGTTTCAATTGGCTCAGGAGCAATCTATCGCCGATCAAAACACGGCTGTGGCTTATCTGGAGTATTTATCCGGCTCTTACAACACCACGCCCGAACAAATGAATGTTAAAAACTAAGCAAGGTCATCATGAATAATAAATTTGATATTAAAAGTATTGCAAAAATAGCCGGTCTTATACTCATCGGATTGAGCCTTGGCTGGTTGCTTTTTGGTGGAGCCCCAGACCAACCTCAATCTCTCGATGAACATATCGAACAAGTGCATACCGATGAAGAAGGGAATGTCATCTACACATGTAGCATGCACCCAAGTATCCGTGAAAATGAACCGGGTAACTGCCCAATTTGTGGTATGGAACTTATCCCCGTCTCAGAAGATGGAGCCGGAGAAGAAAGCCCCTATGAACTTACAATGTCTGAGGCAGCGACTAAACTAGCCGATGTTCAAACATCTAAAGTGATTAAAGATGTTGCCGTTACTTCACATCTTCTTCCCGGAAAAGTCATGGTCGATGAACGACGCCTTAAAACCTTACCCGCTCATGTGCCCGGACGTATTGAAGAACTCTATATCAATTTTACAGGTGAGTATATCTCACAAGGTGAACGTGTGGCCTCTATTTATTCTCCTGAACTCGTCAGTGCTCAAAAAGAACTGCTTGAAGTTGCAAAAGATAAAGAGCGCAACCCATCTCTCTATAAAGCAGCTCGTAATAAACTGCTCAATTGGGACATTACCGAGGCACAGATCAATCAGATTGAAGCATCCCAAACAGTTATGAACAATGTCGATATCATTTCCAAGGTGAATGGTTATGTCATCAACAAAATGATCGAGGTGGGCAGTCATGTTCAACAAGGCTCAACCATGTTCAAGTTGGCCGACCTGTCTAAAGTCTGGGTCATGTTTGATGCCTATGAAAGTGATGTCGCAAATATCAAAGTAGGAGATAATGTCTCTTTTACAGTTGAAGCCTTACCCGGAGAACAATTTAGCGCCAAAATCACATTCGTTGATCCCGTCTTAAATGCCCAGTCCCGAACAGTCTCTGTCAGAGCAGAAGCTGAAAACAGTGATTTATTACTAAAACCCAATATGCTTACACAAGGGCGTATTCGGTCTGATTTAAGCTCCCGAGGTGAACAAATTCTTGTTCCAAAATCGGCCGTACTTTGGACGGGCGAACGCTCTGTGGTTTACGTCAAAAAACCGAATACCACTCAGCCCACCTTTGAATTTAGAGAAGTTGTCCTCGGTCAGCGTGTTGGCGATCAATATATCGTGAAATCAGGGCTTTCAGAGGGAGAAGAAGTTGTCACCAACGGTACGTTTAAAATTGACAGTGCTGCTCAACTGGCAGGTAAAGCCAGTATGATGAACAAAACCCCGGACGGGCGCCCGGTCAGAACAGGCCATGAAGGTCACACTATGGAGGGTTCTGGGAATGGTTCTGATGAGGGCTCAATGTCCTCTATGAGTTCATCTAGCCAAAGAACACAAAGCTCAAATATCAATGCGCCACAAGCATTTAAATCCCAAGTTGCGCAATTGGTTGCAAGCTACATTGACTTTAAAAATGCACTTGTAAGTTCTAAGCCTGATTTAGCAGGTGAAGAAGTAAACAGCATGCAATACGATCTAAAACAAGTCGATATGAGCTTGTTGGACGGACAGGGGCACATGATTTGGATGAACCAACTGGACTCTCTACAAACAGCGCTTACTCAACTGGTTAATACTCAAGATTTGGCTAAACAACGAGAGCAATTGATGGATCTATCCAATGTCATGCTCAATGTTGTCAAAACATTCCAAATAGAAGGGGTGTACTACCAACAGTTTTGTCCAATGGCAAGCAATGGTAAGGGAGCTTACTGGCTCAGTGAAAAAGAGACCATCAATAATCCATATTTCGGAGAACAGATGATCTCTTGCGGAGAAACTATAGAAAGAATTGAAAACCAATAATCAAGGAGAGACACAATGAAAACACTACTTACACTCATACTTACAACGGTGATAAGTATTCCGGCATTTGCACAAGACCATAGCAATCATTCTCACAATGAACATTTAAACACACTTGTGAGCGAGTACGTAAAAATCAAAGAGGCTTTGGTAAAAGATGATTTTGAACAAGCAAAAAAATATCTGGCTGCTTTCACCTTAGAAGCAAAAACCAATGATGACATGAATAGTCATCATTCTCATGCAGACAAACACATCTCTCATCACAATAAAATGGCGGACGCACTCAATCAAGCCGAGTCAGCCCAATCAATTTCTCAGCTGCGAGACGCCTTCGATGAAATCAGCATAGAGTTACTTTCAGCAATTGAAAATCAAGACTACAAACAACAAACGATCTATGTACAGTTTTGTTCAATGGCTAATAAGGGAGAAGGGTCCAAATGGCTCAGCACGAAAAAAACTATTGAAAATCCCTATTACGGTCAATCTATGCTTGGCTGTGGGGACATTATCAAAACCATCCAATAAATAGAGTCAACAACCATGGAACACGAACATAATCACGAGCACCATAGTCATAACAATGACCACAGCGAACACATGTCTCATAAAGACATGAAACATGATAAATCAAATGGTCACGATCATCATGACCATCATGCACACATGGCCCAAGATTTTATAAAACGGTTTTGGATATCTCTGGCTTTAAGTTTGCCGATTATAGCCCTTTCACCTATGATCCAAGAGTTTCTGGGCTTACGGGATGTACTATCATTTTCAGGTGATCTTTACGTCTCTTTTGTGCTCTCTAGTATTGTCTTCTTTTATGGTGGATGGCCGTTCTTAACGGGATTAATTGACGAGCTTAAGAAAAAGCAACCGGGGATGATGACGTTAATCGCCATTGCCATTAGTGTGGCATATCTATACAGCACTCTGGTTGTTTTTGTCGTGGAGGGAAAAATATTCTTCTGGGAGCTTGTCACTCTGGTCGATATCATGCTGATTGGACATTATATCGAAATGAAATCGGTCATGAGTGCGTCCAAAGCTTTGGAAGAGCTTGCCAAGCTCATGCCCTCTGAAGCACACTTGGTTCAAGATGACGGCTCAACCAAAGATGTTGCATTAAAAGAACTTAAATCCGGGGATCGGGTCCTTATCAAACCCGGTGAAAAAATCCCTGCTGATGGCGTTGTTATAAAGGGAAATAGCTCCGTTAATGAATCGTTGATGACCGGAGAGTCCAAACCTGTCTCTAAAAGTAAGGATGATGAAGTGATAGGTGGCTCACTCAATGGTGAAGGATCACTGACCATTGAGATCAATCGTACCGGTAAGGATTCATTCTTATCCCAAGTGATTGATCTGGTAAAGCAAGCCCAAGACAGTAAATCCAAAACCCAAGATCTGGCCAACCGTGCCGCTTTTTGGCTCACCATAATTGCTCTTGGAGCAGGATTTTTGACATTTTTCGTTTGGACAGCCTTTACAACAGAAGATTTTGTTTTTGCGTTGGAAAGAACAGTAACGGTGATGGTGATTGCCTGCCCTCATGCTCTCGGATTAGCTGTGCCGTTGGTTGTTGCCGTATCAACCAATTTAGCCGCTCAAAATGGATTTTTAATCCGTAACCGAACAGCTTTTGAAGAGGCAAGAAAACTTGGCGCAGTTATTTTTGATAAGACCGGAACACTCACCAAGGGTGTGTTCGAAGTCACTGATATCGTGAACTATACCAATGATTATGAAGATGAACGCCTGCTTCAATTGGCAGCCTCTTTAGAGCAAAATTCTGAACACCCCATTGCTCAAGGCATTGTAAAAGCCAGTGATGAATCATTGGAAATTGAGGACTTTAACTCCATTACCGGAAAAGGGATTGAAGGCAAAGTGGATGGGCTATCCATCAAAGTTGTCAGTCCAGGCTATTTAGAAGAACAAGACATAGAACAACCCGATGACCAGTATCAAAGCTTATCCTCTCAAGGTAAAACGGTCGTCTTTATCATCATTGAAAACAACCTTGTCGGTGCGATAGCTCTTGGTGATACCATCAGAGAAGACTCCAAGACAGCTATTAAACAACTTCATGAGATGGGAATCCAATGCATTATGCTCACCGGGGATAACAAACAAACGGCCGCTTATGTCGCCAAAGAGCTAGGTCTGGATGACTACTTTGCCGAAGTTCTGCCTAACGAGAAAGCCGACAAAATTAAAGAGGTGCAATCCCGAGGCCTTAAAGTTGCCATGACCGGAGACGGTGTGAATGATGCACCCGCTCTTGCTCAGGCCGATGTCGGAATTGCTATTGGTGCAGGATCAGATGTAGCTGTAGAAACGGGCGATATTATCCTCACAAAAAGCAACCCTAAAGATGTAGCTGCACTCGTTGCACTTGCGAAATTGACCTATAAGAAAATGGTTCAAAATCTATGGTGGGCAACAGGATATAACGCTTTAGCCATTCCGTTGGCTGCCGGGGTTTTATATGCCTATGGCATTATCCTAAACCCGGCACTTGGCGCAGGGTTGATGTCGTTGAGCACCGTAATTGTCGCCTTTAATGCACGTCTTTTAAAACTGCAAGATTAACTTAAATAGAAAGGTTATGAAACTTATCAAAGCCTATATACGCCCAATATTACTTGAAGATGTCTACAAATCTCTCCGGGCAGCTGGACATTGTTGTATCACGGTCTTTAAAGGTGAAGGGGCCGGACAATACTCCGACCCAGATAAAGAACATGGCTCGTTGGAATTTCCTGCCATGCATTCTAAAGTGACAAAAATTGAAATTGCAGCTCAGGAAACTTCCGTTCAACCCATTATAGAGACTATACAGCAATCCGCTTCAACCGGATCATCTGGAGACGGAATTATTTTTGTCTCGCCCATTGAATATGCACTTCGCATTCGGGACGGGAAAGAGGGCGCAGAGATACTTTTATAAATAAAAATATGAGGACAATAAAAAATTATGAGTGAATTTATTCAACTTTATGGAGAGTCTACAAAGACAGCCTTGGGGTTTTTCTGGAAATCAGGCTGGGCTTTTATCTTAGGGTATTTCGTATCCGGGATGATTCAAGCCTTCGTGCCTAAAGGGAAAATGACCAAATATATGGGTGATGCGGACTTCAAAAGCATTTCATTATCTACATTATTTGGTTCGGCCAGCTCCTCATGCTCTTTTGCAGCTTTGGCAGCAGCCCGATCACTTGTTAAAAAAGGTGCTCATTTTGTAGCAGCCGTCGCTTTTATGTTTGCTTCCACCAATCTGGTCATTGAATTGGGCATTCTAATTATGATTTTCTTGGGATGGCAATTCCTGCTTGCCGAGATTATTGGTGGATTGGTTCTTATCCTCATCAGTAGTATTCTCATTAAGCTGACCTATCCTCAAAAATGGATTCATCACGCACGGGAGAAATTGGAAGATGAAGATGAGGCTATGTCAGACGATTTTAACTGGAAAGAGCGCATCACCAGTAAAAAGGGATGGCATCTGGTTGGTCAAAAATTTGTTAATGACTGGAAAATGGCATGGGAAGATATCCTGATCGGCTTTACCATTGCGGGTTTTGTCGCTGTTCTCGTACCGGAAAGTTTTTGGTCAAGCTTATTTTTGGTTGATGCAACAGGTATTCCCGATTGGTTGGTCACCTTAGAAAATGCTTTAGTCGCACCTTTCGTCGCCGGAGCCACATTCATTGGTTCTATGGGGAATATTCCACTCGCTACAGTTCTCAATGAAAACGGTGTTCTATTTGCCGGGATCATGGGCTTTATCTATTCCGATCTAATGGTACCGCCACTGGTTCATATCAATGCCAAATACTATGGTTGGAAGGTGGCTCTTTACATTGCAGGAATTATGTTCGTCAGTATTGTGGCAACTGCACTTATCCTTAACGCAGGTTTTAGCTTCTTCGGTATTATTCCCGACTCAGCAAAAGCCGTCCAAGATGTCACACAATTTAAAATCGACTACACTTTCTGGATGAATATGGTCTTTCTATTTGTAACGGGGGGCATGATCTATCTCTATAAGCAACATAAGAAACATCATGGCTCAGGCATGGATATGCAAATGGACGGTGGTGGGAAGATTAAAAAAGCAGCCGTTACTCTCTTTATTCTCATCAATGTAGTCGGAATTCTCGCCTTCGGCTACTCAACTCTTATAAACTAGGTCTTACCATGAATGAATTATTTGATTACGCCCCCAATATTCATCCTATGATTGTTCATTTTCCTATAGCCATACTCATACTGGCTATTGGGTTGAACCTCATCGCTTTTTTTCTTCCTGAAAAATGGTGGGATGAGAAAAAGACAACATTACTTTATGTCCTTGGTTCACTATCAGCCATTATCACCTATTTCACAGGCCAATCAGCAGCAGATAGTGTTTTTCTACCAACGCAAGCACAGTCAGTGCTCACAAATCATGCTGATTGGGCATTATACACTGTTCTGTTTTTCTCTATCTACTCTTGCTGTCGCCTTATTTTGCATTGGGTTGATAAAATGAAACAAAGCGCCACACCAATGCTGATGTTTCTTCTAGCTCTGCCAGGTCTATTTCTTCTCTTCCAAACCGGAGAGCATGGAGCAACTATGGTCTATGGTTACGGAGTAGGAACCGGACAGTACCTAGAAGAGGCTGAGAAATCAAATCCTGAGCCAACTGTGGCCACCCAAGATACGAGTATCACGTCAACTTTTATCAAGAAAGAAAATGGAGACTGGATATGGGATATGAGCGCCAGTGCGGTGAATGATCTTGAAGAAAACTTCCATTGGATTAAGGGGGATATCGACCAGTTAAATCCTACTGTCTCAATAGAAAACAATACAACGTATCTGACTATTACTGCTCAACAAGAAATTGATAATCTGTTCGTAACGCATTCTACGTATCAAAACATCCAACTTGATGTTTATATTGATATCACATCTTTTAATGGCGAGATACAACTTGTCCATCACCTTCAAGATGACCAAAACTATGACTTTGTAACGCTTACATCCAACGGCGAGATTGTGCAAGGGCGAATTGAGAACGGCCAAACCGAAATCTTTGCTGATAAGGCATATCAAAACGATGATTTAAAATTTATCAGAGCCGTTGGCGATGGCACCCATTTTAGAGGTTATATCAATAAAGAAATGGCGGTGCACGGACATGGTGATACACCTGAAAAGGGTAATGTCGGTCTGAGAATTAAAGGAAGCGGTACAATCAAAATTCAAAACATAGAATTTTCTCAACTCTAAATAATAAACACATGAAAAAGATACCATTATTACTCATCATACTCGTTTCAACATCAATGACAGTCTTGGCTCAAGACAGTTCACAAAACGCAGCCATCAAAAAAACACTTAACGATTTTAAGACAGCTATCATTACAAACGATACCGAAACAGCGTCCCAATTACTTCACGATGAGGTTGTGATCTTAGAAGGACAAGGAAGCGAGACCAAAGAGCAGTACTTATCTCACCATTTTCACTCTGACGGTCGTTTTTTAAGTGCAATTGAAAGAAAACAATTGTCACAAAAGATTAAAACCGAAGGCAATATAGCCTGGGTTACATCTCTAACAAAGATGACGGGAACCTATAATGACCGGGAAATTGATAGAACAAGCCTCGAGCTTGCTGTTTTAAAGCGTGAGAATGGCAAATGGATGATTGTAGCGGTGCATTGGTCATGACCTGTTAACAGCAATTTTTCTTCTTTTGAATTGGAGGACAGGGTACATCACCATAAGAACAAAACACACAGCAGTCACCCTGATTTGGTTTTATAACCGATTTACAACTGGGGCATTCCCAAAAAAATTGGCAAGCATCATCCGTCATTTTTAGTTCTCTTTTGATACCGCATGTGGGGCAGGTAATTGTGGATAGCAGAAGTATATCTTTCATATATGTATAGAATCTATCTCAGTTTTTTGCCTGTCTCACTATCACCTTCCAATGCTTCTAATATCGGACAATCCCCTTTGGGGCCTTGCCCCGAACAGGAATCAATGAGTTCAGTCAAAGTAGCTTTGATCCTTTTGAGATCTCTGATTTTTGATACCACATCCTGGTATTTTTCTTCCGCTTCGGTTTTAATTTGGGAACAGGTCGTTTCTTCATCCATTCGAAGGTCAAGCAGCTCCTGAATTTCATTTAATGTAAAGCCTAACTCTTGGGAGCGTTTTATAAACTTAATCTGGTCAATATGCCGTTGCGTGAAAATCCGATAACCGGAACGCCTGCGGTCAGGTTCAGGGATTAGCCCTCGTTTTTCATAGTAGCGAACCGTCTCTTTATTAACATCTGCACGACGTGCGACCTCTCCAATTTTAAAGGTCGTGATATCACTATATTTATTGTCTGGGGTATTCCACATAATTTGTCTTTCTTTATCCAATCACACTAAATTCAGGAGCTAATGTCACTCATTAAGCGTATAGGTTAATACATTTAATTTAGAGTTCGAATCTTCACCTATCTCACCAGAAACAACTATCGACTTTCCAATCATTTCATTGAGTTTATTAAATAATGAACTGTCATGATGAAGCAATAACTGACTTTGTTCAGAGACGTTCAGTACAAAACGGCCTTCGTTGTCTTTTCTTAATACACCTTTGGCTGTAATTTCGGCAGATTGAGGTTCGAACCCACTATCTTTAACAGCGTCTCTAATCACCGACAGAGTAAGGCTATTATTCTCGAGTAAGAAAATTTCGAGAAGCCCTTTATTCAAACTAACATTAGCCTTAGCAACGCCATCAAGTTTGTGTATCCGCTTTTCAAGGCCATAGGCGCATGGAGCACAGTCCATTCCAAATACTGTTTGCTCAACCTTTAGAAGCTGAGCATTTGCGGTAATTGGCAATGACAGAATGAGGGTAAGTAAAAGTAAAATGAGTTTTTTCATAAGAGCACCTTATTAAATGTTAGAACCAATAGGAGACAACAACAGACAAGCGATAATCTTCTCTATTGGCTCCGTTATTAAAATCGTTATATAGCGGAAACATAATTCCAGTCGAGACACCCCACTTTCCAAACAAGCCAAGTACACTTGGGCCGATCAGCGTTTTCATACCATCAGAACCAGATAAACTGTTGCCATTCAATTGACTGCTACCGACCCATTCTGTGACACTCTCAAGAAATACCCGCCAATCGGGTTTGGGATAATCATGCTGAAAAGTTGGTGGGCGGTAACCGATAACGCCAGTGATATATTTAATATCGCCAAGCTGGTCGCTTCCTCTCTTATCGTAGTATTGATAACCGCCACCGAGCCAAAAATAAAATGATCGTGAGGCATATCCCGTAACAAGTGCGGCGTTTACACTTGGGCCTACTTTTATACCACCTCTCTTGGTATCTGTGGGTATTGATCCGCCAAGCAAAACAGTTGATTCAAATCGTTTGCCAACACCAGGATATGTTTTAAAGAAGCGAAACAGGGCAGATAATTCCAAATCACCATAACTTCCCATCATCGTTCCCAAACGGCCATGAGGAGGGGCAGCAATTTTTCTTAAACTTGTTGGAATGGACAGATTTAGCTGAATATCTTCTGTTACCCCGTAATGCCAATTTTGGCGAAGCATCCATGCTTGTTTGTCATGTTTGGTTGACATAGCCATTGCATCAAAACTCAATTCGCCTTGTCCCAAGGTAGGTGTTGCCAGTGTAAAAACAGGGCCGTGACCACCCTGAGCATGTACAGGTGTTGATATAATAAACGCTATTATGAGTATAAAAGGAGTTGTTAGCTTTATCATAAACCCTCCAGTACTCTTAAGATGGGATAATATCCATAAGCAAAGAATGCCCCTATGGTTATCATAGTTACTGATAACCAAAAGAGTGCTTTGGTATATCTCCCAGCAACGTCACATCCTTGTCCACCTGTTATCGAGCAGGCAACCTTACCTTTTGGAAAAAAAATCAGGAGGCCACTTAAAGCAGTCATAATTCCGGCTATCAAAAAAATCCACTCTTTGTATTGAGAAAAAGATACCAACCACGGCATTGTCGAAATCATTGAGCTAACTGCAGCACCCCCTGCAACTGTTGCAACTAATGCAGGTATTGCACAACAAATTAAGGTTCCTGATGATGTAAAAAGAGCAAGGAACGATGAAAGGTTTTGTTGCCATTTATGATAAGCCATATTGAGTCTTGTTTTTATATTATGCCTTAATAATTGAAAGGGCACCTGAATTCGGTGCCCTTTCATTATGCTAATTCTTCTTTTCCATCGTTTTTCCACAACAACAGGTCGGGTTTTGATTGCCACTGCAAGAAGCCGGGGCTCCTTTGGTAACAGTAACTTCACAACCACAATTATCGTCTGGGCATTGATAAATTTCACCTTTTACAAATGGCATAATGTCTCCTTTTTTCTGTTCTGATTATTGCTCATCATCAATATAAGGGTTGTAGTATGGTACAGAGTCAAGTGGTGATATGAATTAATTCACAGACGATGCTCTTATCACTATTATCTCCTTAGTCTGTGCGTATTTTTTCAAGATCGACTCTGATAGTCCTTTTGTGCATTGGTTTCTCTGAATCGGGTCAATTTATCCAAATCGACTCCATGTCAATACGCTTGCCCGCTTAAACGTGTGGCTCATGACATCTCGTCTCTAATTTTGGATTGGTCATTTCTCGATTTCGAAACCAATAACAGAAAAGGAGTTTATTATGAAATCAGTCGATCAAACTAAAAAACCTACGCACACTATCTATACCGTATCCGGTGAAGGTGATAATGCCATCTGGAATAAAGTTGGCGTTGCTTGGACTCACAAAGATCAGAAAGGGTTAAATCAAAGTATTAGCCTACTTGGATTAGAAACCAAATTGGTTGTCCGTGAAAACAACAATAAACAGGAGAGAGCTTAGTGCTCTCTTCCTTTTTCAAGAAAGGATAAAACGATGAATACACCTTGTGTTTATGTAGCCTGTTTAGCCTCTTACAATAACGGCATACTTCATGGTTCATGGATTGATTGTGCAAATGATCCGGAGGATATCGAAACAGATATCCAAAAGATGCTAAAAGCCTCACCGATTGAAATGGCTGAAGAGTGGCAAATCCATGACTTTGAATATTTCTGTGGTTTTGATCCAAGTGGTTATCCGCCAGAGAAACTCAGCCAATTTGCACTGTTCATTGAAGAGCATGATATCCTTGGCGCAGAGCTTTTAGATATTCATGGTGATATTGATAAAGCGAAAGAGGTATTGGAAGACAACTATCTTGGTTGCTATGAAAGCCTCTCTGATTATGCAGAAGAGCTAACATCTGGATGCTATGATATTCCCCGATGCTTGGAATACTATATCGACTATGACTCTATGGCTCAAGACATGGAACTCAATGGTGAGTTTTATTCCATTCAAACAGAACATGATGAACATCATCTGTTCATCAATTAGATAAAAGCTCGGGAAACCGGGCTTTTTCTATGTGCGTAGTCAACTATGACGCTCTGTGACATATTTCGCATCTACCCACAAACAAAGGAGTGAAATATGTCTGATAATGGACAGAGTAAACAACCAACGCACAATGTCTTTTTTATAAAGGACAACAAAGACGGTGAGCAGTTCTGGCAAAAGGTCGGAGCCGCTTGGGAACACAAAGATGAAAAAGGTTTGACCCAGAAAATTGAATTCTTTGGATTCAATGTCGAATTGGTTGTGCGTGAAGCTGATGAACAAAGTAATAAGACTTCAAAATCAGTGAAAAGCCAAGAAATGAGACCGTGAGTTATTCACCAGAACATATTCTGAGAAACGCCAAGTTTTCTCAAAAACAGATCAAAGCCATTGTCCGAGTTATTGAGGCTCGGACTAATGGTCTTTTGGATAATGAAGATTTAGAAACTGCTCTGGCAAAGTTGGAAGTAAGAATTCTCAATAGAATTTATATGGCCTTTGCTGTTCAGATGGGGCTATTGATTACTTTAATTGTGGCTGTTTGAGAGAGGTTTAAGATCACGGTTTCTTTTAAAGCCTCTTTGTCGTGCCTCTTCATCAAGAAAGCGTTCAGTTTTTTCAACAATAAATTCGGAACGTTTTCTGTAATGACCAATAGTGCTTACACCTCTTGCTCTATCTCTTTGAATTTTTTCTCTTAGAGTAAGAGAGTCATTGTCTATTTGGCTACTATTTATCTGTTTTTGGGAGCTTAATTTTGGCTTCACTAACTCTTTCAGATTCTTAAAAAATTGATTTATTTGATTTCCTACAGACATTCGCTCAACAACCTTGGTATATATTTACATAGTTCATGCTAGTGCATCTATTAGCT
Source organism: Gracilimonas sediminicola (assembly GCF_024320785.1). Taxonomy (NCBI): domain Bacteria; kingdom Pseudomonadati; phylum Balneolota; class Balneolia; order Balneolales; family Balneolaceae; genus Gracilimonas; species Gracilimonas sediminicola. The sequence goes on along the minus strand of NZ_JANDBC010000001.1, from coordinate 651,848 downwards.
GTATGTCACGAAAAAAATGAATTTTTATTAGGTGCTTACTTCCAATAAATTGAGATAGTAAATTTTCTATTATTATAAACTATGGCTGACTTTATTGAGTGGAATTCAAAAGAGCAGGAGGACCGAGATAGGGAGATATTATATTACAAATTCTTATCAAGTAGCTATTTCATCCTTATACCTGTTTTAGGTGTGTTTAAGGATATTATTGCTAATGATACAATATTGTTTTCTATATCCGCTGTGGTCGTTGGTTGCGGATTACTATGTCTATGGAGATCACAACAAGAAAAGGCGGATCACCCTTATTATTCAAGAAAAGCTTTTGAGTTTTACGTAGCCTTGAATGAAACTAGCCCAATCGAGCAGTATGACATTACTCCAGAAAAGTGGCGTGAAAATTTTACTCAAACAGCAACCACTTTAGAAGTCAGTTTAAAGCAGCTTTTTCAAAGTATCGACTCAGAACTTTATTCAAACATTTCCGTTTCAAGTAATCTAATGATTTATTACAGTTCGGAATTTTCAGAAGAAGATATATCAAGAATTTTAGAATACAGTAATGCTAAAGCTGATGAACCTTACAATCCAGTCAGTGGGGCTGACCATTACTCAGGTAAGGAGTCAATATTTGGAAGATTATTACTTGTTGGTCTGGGGGGATATGACCGACCAGAAGAATACAAATCAATATATCTGAATGTTGCAAAGAAGATCGAAAATGTTCTTCCTATTGCGCCTAAAATAGCATTTCAAATTATTAAAAATGGTTTTACAGTCAGAGATAATCTATTTAAATCTATCGGACATTATGCAAGATATTACTCAAACCTGAAAGATTTGGATCGTAATGCCTTTCATAAACGTTTTGATGATGTATCTATTAAAACAAAAGAATACGTCGAAGAAAACGATCATATTACCTTGTTTGATCCTCCATCAGAACGAGTAATTAACTATTTTAATGAAATAGGAGAAACAATAACTGGCATTATAAGTATTCCAATAATTGATAAAGACGAATTTATTGGAGTTTTAAATATTGAGTTAATTAAGGACGGCTTAGTAATTGACAAACGAGTTCGCAACTTTATCATATTTATTATGTGTAATATTTCATATGTGTTTGCCAACCATGCAATCATATATAAACGGATGATTGAAAGGAATCTTCTAAAATGCGAAGTAGAAAAAGAAGCAATTTCTTCGCATGTTTCCTCGAAACCGGAAGAAGAATTACCGAGCACTTCAAAACAAGAAGAAGAATGAAGAAGAATAGAAAAGAGTTAGAAAAACCTATTGATCCTGAGGAGCTTATTTTAACAGAGGAAGAAATTTCTGATCTATCAGACCTTCAAAAAGAAAGAAGATATGGTGCGGTTTTACCAGACGATCATATCTTGTTGCTTCAAAAGCATAGAAATGCAAAAAGGATTTTATACTATTTAGCAAATTTACATGGGAGTAAAATGCATTTGCCTAAAAGCTCTAATACAGGCAAAGGTAAGGTTTCAAAATTTATCAAAAGCTTTTTTCCTCAATAATACTCACTCTTTCTCTCCTTTCCATTCAATCTCAATGCCAATAACATATGGCTGACTGTCTTTTGAAGTATTCAAATACCGTTCATCTCTGGCAATCAATATTTCCAAGTTCTGCTGTCTGATAAGTTCATAAAGAGTGCTTAGATTGAAACCTTTTAATGATACGTGGTGGGTGGAAAAGAATAACTTTATAAGATTATGCTCATCTGACTTTTCTGTCCAAGTTGTGATGAGTTGAGAGTAAGGAAACATCTGGCGAGTGCCATCTTGTTTGATAAAATCTATGGTTCCGACATCACCGGACTTAAAACCCTTTTCTTCTAACTCTTCTTTATCCTGACCATCCAATTCGGCCAGTATTTCTTTAGATATCCGGTTCATAATCTCCTTTATTAGGTGTGATGGTTTTTGTTTTGGATTGGGTACGACCTTGATCTAACTCTTCAAGTTCATGGACTGACATACGGTCACCTTCTTTGTGGATCGTTTGCAGAAGATCCTTTTTATCATCGGTATAGATTTTGACAGCCTCACGGCCACGAGAGACTGAAACATAGAACTGTTTCATGTTGGAGGCCGGGAAGGTGGCAGAGGGTTGAGCAATCAATACCCGATCTACTGTCTTGCCCTGGGAGGCATAGGAAGTAATACAATAGGCATGATTGAAATTGCCAAAACCTTTATCAATTTCATACACAGTGCCATTTCTGCGATTTGGCGTCTTTAATCGAATATCACCCTGACGGCTAAAGCTGTCCACTTCCAAAATCTTACCATTATTCAAGCGACGGCCATTGTTATCAAAGCCATTCTTGGTAATGCGAATACGGTCACCTTTAGAGAGATTAATCTCAAAAGATTTATAAACATCGAAATCATCAGGGCGGAATAAATCGAGTGAATGCGTCTGACCATCTTGGGCGATCTTAACGTTCTTATCATCGACATAACTGACTGTGGCTTGTGATCCCTTTTTCAATCCCGGCATATTCTGATGAAGCTGAACAACTTGACCTTTAGAGTAAGAACGCCAGTCTTTCTTTTGTGCATTCGAATAGTAGAGGTTTTTCAATCGAGAGTAGGGGCGATCTTTGTCTTCTAATTCACCACTGTTTTTTAATCCTTGTCTTATGCCATCCGTTACCAGTTGAGCTTGTTCATTGGTGGGAGAGATCACCAGTGCAGAACGCTTTTCTTTTTGGGCTTGTAAATAATCATTGGCCAATTGTTTTGAGACGTCATTGGTTTCAATTTCTTCAATACATCCCAATGACTCCAGTTTATCAAATCCCCCTGATATATCCCCTGAACTGATGGCCTCAACAGCTTCACGATATTCTTTTCCTTTTTGGCGATAGATACGGTTTACAGAGGGGATTGGAATCCCTGCCACCTGTCTTAGGATACGCATGGCATCACCACGTTGGACTGACGTGTGCTGACGAGTATCCCCGGTCAGTATCACCCGGGCATTCAGATCATCAGCTAACTCTAAAATATCACCCATATCTTTTGTACCAAGCATTCCGGCCTCATCAATCCAAATGACTTGATCTTTAATCTCTGATTGTAGCTTGTCATCTTTTAAAAGCCGAGCAACGGTATCAGCCTTTTCAAAGCCCTCAGAGCGCAACATGTCCCGTGAGGCGTCCGCAGTCGGGGCAAAGGCATAGACACGTCTCTCAGTCTCTTCTATGAGCTTGACAGCCGATTTCATCATGGTGGTCTTACCCGTTCCCGCACCACCACGTACCATTATCAAACGGTCGTTGGATTTGAGGATATGTTTGACGGCAACCGCTTGTTCATCATTTAAATTCTCGAATACGGTTTCATTCATAATCGGGCTGATTGGATTGACAGTGCCTCGCATATCCTTTGCCAATTTAACCATGCGTTTTTCTTCCGCTTGCACGGGAATAGTGGTACATAATTTATCTTTCCCATCAGGGACTTTGAATACCCGATCATCTTGTTCAAATGCTTGGTCAATGTCATCCAATGACACGGCTTTTGAATCGATACCATGCAGGTATCCTTCAGCCAAAATTCTACGGTCTCGTTCAACCGATTTTCTAGCAAATGAATGACTCAAAGCATGGTCAATACATTGACCTGAATTCAGGTCTGGGAGCGTGGTTTCAATCTCTTCATTTAGGTGGTGATCTATGCCGACATTTTTCAGCTGCCCGACCCATGATTTTTTAAGCTCAGGCATTGATCGTGAGGATTGTTTTTTGCCTCTGGTGCGCGCCCCTAATTGATCGAGTTCTTCTGGATCAGTAATGCCTAATTCTTTAGCCGTTTGACCAATAGCATTGGTGCGTTTTGAGAAGTGCTCAATCGCTTTTTGGGGAACGATTGACACCTCAAAACTTCTGCCCGTTTTTCGTATCCCATAACCCAGTTCAGACAGTTTATCGGCTAACCTTTTTTGGAACCTGGCTTGGTACCACGGCATGTCTCTTTTGATGTTATGAAATTGTCCGGCCTTAATACGATGTTCGGTCTCATCCCATGTCGCATTAAAGGTAAAACAGTGACAATGCAGATGCGGATCAGGGGGATGGTCATCAACCGGTCTTGCCGTTTGATGAATAAAATCTGTCCATAATAATTCCCCGGTATCTCGGTCATGATTTTGTCCATCAATGCGAACTCTGGTCTGCATATCAGCTTCCATTTCTCGCATTGTTTCATGAACACTTTTTCTAAAGGAATCCAAAACTCTGTCGTCATCACCGAAGGCGTGAAGGATGGAGACAGACTTTGGACAGTGAAACGAAATGTCATATCCAACCCGGCGATTATCAACCGTTCGAGGTGTTAGATTGTCCCCCGTGATGGGGTGAATGTTATCACACAGTTTGTGAAAGACAGTGCGTTCAACAATATCATTTTCAATACCAAGACGAGCGGACAGCTTTCCATGAAAGCGTCCGTTCAATTCCTGGTCATCAATGTAATAATCCGCCTTACTGAGAGCTTCGTTAAAGTAGGTCTTAGCCTGCTCCACAGTTTGACTTTGAAACATTCGTATCATAATATTTTCTCGGTGATATTCCCTCTAGAGTGAAGGTCTATTTATGGGATAAACATCACAGGTTTCCTACGCTCATACGGTGTTCGTGCGTAACGTGCAGTGCGTTAGATTGACTTATGACAGTGCGTAAGGTTATGCAGTGCGCAATTCTATCAGACATCTCCCCTAAGCAGTGCTTCGGAAAGATGAGACAGGCGTTTACGCACTGTCATGTCTCTTTAATTTTTATTGCGCAACGGCTGTTGGTTCACCTGATTTATCTCGCTTTAAAATCAGATTGTAGAGCTGATCTCTATGCTCTTGATCGGTTGGTATGGGGGAGCGATTTGTAAAGCCTCTGGCTTCATGTCCGGCGAAACCAGATTTAAGAGCTTGTCCCATTTCTTCTCCGGCAATTTTCTCATCAATTTTATCCATGATAAAATCTCTGGCTAACGCATAAGCGCCCATGTAACTCAGTGAATAAAGCACACTGGAAAGGAGAAGAAGGAGTCCAAGTATTCGAGTAAATGGAATAAACATTAATACCAAACCACCAATAAAAAAGGGAAGGGGCTCAAACCAGATTTCAATCCTTCGTAAACTTGTTCCATTCTCTTTTCTTGACTTAAACCAACCCGTCAATTCACCTGTGGACAAACTGAATTCATCAAAGCTGACATGCGTCGGGTCACTGTTGATTTCTGATCGACGTTTATTAGCAAAGACAAAAAAGAGTATCCCAAATATACCAAGCCCGTAGCCATTACTACCAAGAGCTGAATAGGATGCCGCTTGTGAGAAAGCACTAAATAATAGCGTGATGAGAAAGAGTAAAAAGAGAATAATACTTAGCCCAAAACTGAAATATCTTGACCCCATATTTTTTCGGATAAAGACCTCAAGGAGAAGTCGGGGAACTGAACATATGCTGTAGAAAAATGACAGAAAGCCAAGTTTAAAGTTTGTCCGTCTGAACACTTGTTTGAAGTATGATTTTTGCTTCATGATGTACCTCGTTATTTATTGTTATTGATAAATTGTTTGAAGGAGATTTTTCTGTCATTTCTTGTTGTAGAAAACCACGGCATGCCTTGCCTGTGAATCCTGGCATCGACCAGATATTTGTTGATCGGTCCACCCGTTCTCATGGCTGTAAAATCTTCGGGATGAATAACAAAATCTCTGTCCTGAGATGTGCCTTCTGACATCGTAAATCCACCGACAAATTGTGAGCCTTTATTCTCCTTCCAAATCTCTTGTTGACCGATTAAATCAGAAGCGTATTTATTTGTCTCCATGTCGGCATTGGCATGGAAGATTTTAGTCCCCATTGTCCCCAGAAAACTTTTGACCTGAAACTCACCAGAACGCCCTCCTAAATGCGCAAAATAATTCGGCAGATTTTGAGTCAAATAGACGGTACAAACTTTTGAGCTTCTAGCGGTGGCCTGATAATCAATGTCATGTTCATGGAGGAAATTTTGAGCCTCATCAGCCCAGAGAAAAACGGGCATCTTATTGTTATTAGTTGTCCGGCGCTCCATCGCTCTTTGCCAGACATATTTAAATAATATTTGAGCATCTCGACCGACTTTGTCGAACTGTTTAATCGGTAGATTAATCAGGATGATCTTACCGTTAAAACAATCATCGGGAGAAAAGTTAGGCGTAGAGGAGCAGATTAAACTTTTAATCGGTTCACGGATCAGACGAAACAGTAAACCGAAAAAAGAGTGTTCAACCACCGAGCGAGTTTTATCACTTAAGCCCGGAAAGTCAGACATGAAATAATGCATGACCTTTTTAAAAGAGGCCAAGCCTTTATCGGACTTAACATCAAAACTTTTATCAGGATTATTCTTCTTAAATATCTGCTTTCTTTGTTCGGCCTGACGAGCAACATTCAGCTTGGCCTGATAGAGTAGTTGAGCAAACGGATCATCAGCATCTGATGTTGGTAGGACAACATCAGATTTAGATTTAGGAAGGTTTTGAACCGCAATGTACAGATCATCAATCTTAAGCTTGCCATGAGCAAGCACACACAGATCAACCACGTTGAATAAAAGCATATCAAGAGCATCTTCCCAGAACCCTTCATTAGCCATCTGACCTTGTTCTGATTTTCCGGCATGTATAACCGTCTTTAGAACATTCACAATATTATCGGTAATGCCGGAGCCATCACCCGACCGATTGTACTCATAATCAAGAAAGTCGAAGTGGTATTCACCATCCTTTTCTAAGATAATGAGATCATCTAAGCGGTTGGTTTGGGTGCAGTATTCAACCCATGTGTTTTTCTCATCAGGCTTAACCGTTAAAACCAATCCACCAAGACCAAGGGAGAGATACTTTTTAGCCAGTGTTGCACCAGACCCCGAAGACTTACCAGACCCAATACCACCAAAAACCTGAACACCTTGAACCGCATCGCGAAGTGTCCAGATATCATCCGGTGTGTTACCAGAATTTGGAAAGGTTAGTATGGTTGTGTCGAGATCAATAACGTCAGAATTAAGATTAGTTTATATCCTTGCCCTTATCAGGCTCTTTAGTTTGGGAGCGACCAGTTTCGATTTCACCCTTATTGGTATTCAACTCATCCCAAATCTCAGGTGAGATATTAGACTCCAAATCCTTATCCTTGCCGTGTTGCTCACGACCATCTTTCATACCCTGAATACGCTCATCATTCGGATTACCTGAATTGATAAAAGCTTCATTGATATCAGGGGCTAGCTCTTGAAGTTTATAGCCTTGAGTAAAGCCTTTGAAATAATCGGATTCTGCATCTGGTTCGATAGGGCGGTCAGTCCCGTCCGGAGTTTGGCCTAAGCCGTAGGGATCAGGCTCTTGTATAAATTCTTGGTAAAATTCATTGAGCTTATCTTGGTTCCTGTGATCTTTTAAAGATGATCGTCTCTCATCAAAGGTGTCTTCTAAAGCCTCAATTTGTGAAATGAATTTGTTATCCAATGATGCGTCTTCACCCGGGCGTATGCCTCGACCTTCATATTCAGCCTCTTGGCGCAGGAGTAGCCTATTCATAGCTTTTTGCTCATCCTCTTTGAGTTGCCTTAGCAGGGATATGTATTGATTACGTTCAGACATCTATGGTATAATTATGAAAATTAAGGGGACGACTATGAAGAATTTGAAACCAGAAGAAATCCCAGAAAAGAACATGGAAAGAGCACACAAAATGTTGCTTGAGCATTTCGGTGGTGAGTTCCCAGAATATTTTATTAATGACATTGACCAAGAGTGGTACACACATATGTTGGCTGAGTTTTTGACCGAAGCCGATCAGGGAGATATTACTTGGAGTGAATTCGACAGTCTCAGACAACAAGTTTTGGGAAACATTGAAATGAGCAAAGAGACGTCGAGATCGCTTCATAATTTCAGGTACCGTAAAATGAAACGGCCAGAGGATATTATCGACAGTGATCGCACCGTTCATTAATTGCAGTGAATTCAGCGATATTTTAGAAGGTCTCTTTCGCATTCCCCTCCAAAAAATCTAAGATGGAATCCCGATCATACAGTATGATCTTCTTACGGGGCTGAGTAAAACGTATATCCCCGTTGTCCCGATACTTTTGTAACGTGGTTTTAGATTTGATACCAAGGAGGCTCATGGCCTCTTCAGTATCAATCCATTTATTCTCAATGTCCGGTGATTGTGATTCAAGACGCTCTACGACCGTGTCGATCAGAGTATAAAACGCCTCTGTCTCAAGACAGATGACTTCCATGTAAGAGTTGTTTGCTGATTAGCAGTCTGGAAGATTGTCCAGATTGTTATCGGACGTGGCATCCGCATAGGTTTTAAGGTGCTTCTTACCATTCTCAGTATAGGTATGAACATCTGATCTATAGCCTGCTTCTTCAACATAGTAGGTGTGAATCTTTCCATCTATGTGATTGATCGCTTGTGTTTTTGTGGCTTCACCCCAATCGCCACAAAGAGATGTAATATCCCCGTCACTATCTTTGCCCGTTTTCTTTACTCTTCGATCTGCCATATGTCTGTACCTTAATTATAAATATTATGAATGGAGTATAGAACTACCCGAAATAACTATAGTATCCCCTATACAGTTAGAGCGATGAGAATGGTATTCCTTACAAAATTTCTCAAAAAACTTTGTAAGGAATTAATTTTAAGCTATTTAAATGTGCTTATTTTACTATCTACCACCATAAAAAGCTTCATTTATAAGAGATGAATCTCCTAATTTGAGTGCTTCATTGTATGAGTTGCAGTTGATGGGACTATCTTTTGGAGAAATTCCCCAATCCAAAAGCACCTTTTTTGCGATCTCGATAATTTTAGGATGATCCCAATATAGGCTCGTACCTTCATAAAAGATTTTATCGTCAATGAAATCAACCCACATTTTTGGATCAGACTTGGAGATTTCTCCATCCGGAGATTTTGACCAAATTGGGTTATAGTTTCTATTGAATAAGACCTTTGTGCCATCTTTTTTATACCAAATTCCGTAAGGCAAGTAGAGTCTGAGTGGCATAAAGCTTTTTGCCCGAGACTGATTCTTATAAACTTTAATATCATTTCTAGTGGCAAGCACATTTCCACCTCTATCGGTGCATAATTCAATCAAACTTGAATCGTCATTAAAAACAATACCATCAATGCCAGCCTCTTTGAGATATACCAATGTACCTTTTTTGAGTATACTGGGTACTTCATCATTGTATTCATGAGAATTCAGAGCATGCTTCCAATTATTAAAGCCGTATTCTATTGAGGCTTTGTCTAAAGCTTTATGGTGGGGCAAAGCTTCTTCTTTGTTTATTTTCTTGGCTAGCTTTTTTATGAGAAGTAGATTGGAATTCATTGTATTTCCTTTTTTTAATAAGCATCAAACATCACTCACCAAATGCTATTCGCATATCAATAGGTTAATACAATTAGAATATTACTCATAAACAGTGCTTTGCGCTTCGAGACGGTGAGTGTCGGGCTCCTGTAAAGCCTATTTAAAGCTATATCGATAAAGCGCAAATGTCAATTTGAAGATTAAATAATGTCGTAGTTTTTTTTAGAAGTCTATGACCTTATCAAGTGCGTCATCCGCCTCTTTATTGATGAAGTTAGCCTGGTAATTAATTGTCGTTTTAAGGTTGGAATGACGGTAAAGTTTTTGAAGCATGAGCGGGTGAATCTTCTCTCCAGCAATATTACCAAAGGAATGACGGGAGATATGGTTGGATAAGTTCTTATCTATCTCAGCTTGCTCAGCAATTCTTTTCAGCCACTTATTAAATAGACGAGCCGCATTCCGTGACTTTCGAAATATATCCTCTTCATCATCTTGATCGGCTTCCTTTAAGTAAGGAAACACGTAATCGTTCTTAGACTGTTTATCGGGTTTATATGCCTCTAGTATCTCAATGGCTTTATCCGGGATCTTTAAAGAGACAGGCTTTTCGTTCTTACTCATTTCATAGTAGAGACGGTCATTCTTAATGTCAGACCATCTTAATGATAAAACATCTGATATTCGCACTCCGGCGAAGTAGAATGAGAAGAGCCAGATATTTTTTGTATGCCAGATGGATGTATCTTTTTCGAACTCCATCTCTTCAATAGTTCTGATTTCTTCTTCGGTTAATCCAATCTTGTTTCCAGAACTCAATTTAATCGAGACGTTATCACCACCGAAGGGATAGTTCTTCTCATCCACAATACCTTCTTTAATAGCCCTATTATATAGAGTGCGTATCAGCATCAGTTGATTTGTGGCCGTACGCTTCTTGTGTTTGAGTTCCGTTAGGCAGTAGGTTTTAAATCTCTCTAAGAAGGAAACGGTTATCTCATGGAAGTATAGGTCTTTGCCACCATTAAACTTTTCAACATTGTTCAAGATCGACTGATCGGCACGGGCTACTGAGAACGTACCTTTATCTTCATATTCTTTGATACGTTTCTCACCCAGATCAAAAAAGCTTATATCAGCATTACTGTTTTTGACCTTATTCTTGATCTGTTTAACAGAGACCGGATCATCTTTGGTCTCAAGCTCAAGGACAGTATCGTTCGCTTCTGACAATTTCTTTAGAATAAGATTATTCAGACGCTTAGAATTGGGATGGGATTTTTTGACACGCTGATTATCAAAGTCCCAATACTTCTCTTCCAGATATTGACCTAAATATATATACCGTGATTTACGGTTGTGCGTAATCCGCAAGACGAGGGGAGAGGTGCCGTCTTTCTTTTGTTTATTTGTCCGCAGTAGTACCTTTAAAGAAGCCATAAGTCACGTTGCTTTAATGAGTGCCTGAGACAACATAAGGATTCTTTTTCTAAAATGGGTACAACATAGGTCAAACATTTGGCGGTTTAACTTGATATGGTGTGTTTTCAAGTGCGCTTTAAATAGCTGTAAAACGGTATTTTGAATACATTTGAGGCCATATCATGCCAGAATGGGTAAGGCTCATAACCCGAAGGTCGCAGGTTCGAATCCTGCCCCCGCCACTACCAAAGCCTCCTGATTAAGTTCGGGAGGCTTTTTTTATTTCGCACAATAAACGGGTTTAACACCTTTAGAGATTGATGAATTTATAGCCTGATGAAATTTTGAACGGGTGATTACTGTTTATAGCATTTATATATTTTCCCAACAAGTACAGTTTTAATTAGACATGCCTGAAAATTTCACCTTACCTGAATCATCAAAAATATTAGAACAAATCAGCGCGAAGAAGGCCATCGGACTGATAGCCGGGCTGAGTATTGTGGCCGTACTTTTTCTTTTTTGGCTGATCTATTTTAAGGAAGGGGCCGAGGCTCCGGTTCCATGGATTAAGAACCTGTCGGCCGTAAATGCGGGGTTGAATTTTCTGAGTACCATTTTTTTAGTGCTGGCTTTCCGGGAAATAAAACGCAGGGATTTTCAGAAACACATGCGGTTTAATCTCGCAGCTTTTGTGACTTCCTCTTTATTTCTGGTGAGCTATGTGGTGTACCACCATTTTCTGGGAGATACCAAGTTCATGGGCGAAGGTTTTATCCGTCCTGTTTATTTCTTCATACTGATAACGCATATCGTCCTCTCCGTTTTTGTGGTGCCGCTGGTGCTTTCCAGTTTTTACTTTGCACTAAGCGGCAAGTTTTCAACCCACAAAAAAGTATCCCGGTGGACCTTCCCCATCTGGCTATATGTTTCAGTGACCGGGGTACTGGTATTTTTAATGCTTAAAACCTGGGGTTGAAAGAACACCCAACAAGGAACATCCAACTTTTAACGTTTAAGGTGTCTTTCTACATTAGTTCAAAGTTCGATGTTCGTTGTTCCTTGTTCGATGTTTTAAACTGAGAATTCACCAAATCTTCAAAAACAACGGGTATTATGGCTTCATAAATCTATGAGGCATGATGAATACCAAATTAATCAGAAAGTATAACGTACCAGGTCCGCGCTACACCAGCTATCCAACGGTTCCGTTTTGGAACGAGCAAGAGTTTACTACCACTGACTGGGAATCTACCCTGATAAGTTCGTTCGTGGAAAGCTATGCGGATGGGATTAGCCTGTACATTCACCTTCCGTTCTGTGAAAGCTTGTGCACTTTTTGCGGGTGTCATAAGCAAATTACCAAGCGCCACGACGTGGAAGTTCCTTATATACAAACAGTACTAAAGGAATGGCAGTTATACCAGGATTTTCTACCGCTTACTCCGATGATTCGGGAAATCCATTTGGGTGGAGGAACGCCCACCTTTTTCAGTACATCCAATCTTGAAAGACTTATCAATGGAATACTGGAGAAAGCGGAACTCGCAGAAGATTATCAATTCAGCTTTGAAGGGCATCCGAATAATACCTCCAAAGAGCATCTGCAGACTTTGTATGATCTGGGATTTCGGAGGGTTTCATATGGAGTTCAGGATTACGACCCGCAGGTACAGTTTGCCATCAACCGTATTCAGCCATTTGAAAATGTGAAACGGGTTCATGATTGGTCACAGGAAATTGGTTACACTTCTGTAAATCATGACCTGGTATTCGGGCTGCCTCATCAAACACGGGAAAGCATAGAGAATACCATTGAAAAAACGAATGAGCTCCGCCCGGATCGGATTGCCTTTTACAGTTATGCGCATGTGCCCTGGATGAAGGGGAACGGTCAGCGGGGGTTTGATGAAAAAGACCTGCCCAAAGATCATGAAAAGCGAGCGTTGTATGAGCTGGGAAAACACATGTTTTTTGAAAACGGATACCGGGAAATAGGTATGGATCATTTTGCTTTGCCGTCCGACTCCTTGTATCAGGCAATGAAGGCCAGGGACCTGCATCGTAATTTTATGGGATACACGTCCGGTTCAACAAAAGCCTTAATCGGTTTGGGAATGTCGGCCATTAGCGACAGCTGGTATAGTTTTGCCCAGAACGAAAAGAAGCTTAAAGATTACCGGCAGCAAGTGGAAGAGGGAAATTTACCCGTTTTTAGAGGACACCTGTTGAGTACGGAAGACCTGTTGCTACGCGAAAATATCCTGAACATCATGTGTCGTTTTGAAACGGAGTTTGAGGGTGATTATCCTTTATTCGAAATGATCAAGGAAGATTTAGAAGAATTGGTATCTGACGGACTGGTTCATATAAACGGCCGTAAAGTGACGGTTACAAAAGAAGGAATTCCATTTGTACGAAATATCTGTATGGCCTTCGACCGCAAACTTCAGGAAAGCAAGCCCAGAGAGAACTTGTTTTCTAAAACCGTATGATTAACTATAAGCAACATCTTCATCTAACCTTAATGAAATGGATGTATTCTTTGTCAGTAGAAATTAACAGAGGGATTGTTTGATGACTTCATTAGCAAAAAATTCAGGAATCTGGCAGTGGGCCATGTTCAGTTTTGTGCTGGCTGGCTTCACAGGCTTTCTTTTCCGGTTTGGTTTTGTAGAGCCACTACCGGTGGATCTGAACCTGGAGAATATGAGGCACGCCCATTCACACCTGATGTTTTTCGGGTGGGCGTCTCTGTTACCGCTATACCTGATTAAGCTGGATATCGTTTCGGGCTACCACGCCGCTTTTGGGGTTCGTTTAATGAAAAACGCACTTTGGTGGATTGTTATATTTGGCTTACTGTCCTTCCCCCCGTTTCTGCTTTATGGGTATAAACCCATAGCTATTGGTGACGCTTCCCTTCCCTTGTCTGTTATTTTTTCGGGGATGGTAATGCTGGGCTGGTATGGATTTATGGCCGGATATTGGATCACCCGCCGAAGAAAGAAAGGATATACACCGAATCCATTTTTTGATGGCGCCCTGGTGATGTTATTTGTGAGCTCCCTTGGCGCCTGGTCGGTTGGAGTATTACAGGTGACAAATTTTGGCGGGGTATTGTTACCCAAAGCACTCACGCATTTCTTCCTCGCAACCTTTATTGAAGGGTGGGTAATTTTAGTTTTGATGGGGTTGGTTGCCAAAGCTTTGCAATTAAAGGAAGATGAATTTGAAGTCTCCCCCACAGTGTTAATTGGGTTGATTGCCATCGGGGCACCGCTCACATTCCCGTATGGAATTGCTGACGGACTTATTAATTTCGACTTGTCGGTGGCTGCCCGTACCGGAGGCGTACTTATAGCAGAAGGGGTGTTGCTGTTTGTCTATTCCGCTATAAAGAACAGGTGGAGTAATATCTCAATCTGGATCTGGCCGTTACTCTTTCTCGTGATTAAGTCGGTGATGCAGCTTGTGGCCTCTGTTTCACCAATGGAAATGTGGCTCTCTGATCATGGTACGCGAATACTATACCTGCACACCACTTTATTGGGAGCATTCACGGTTGGCGTGATTTGGTTTCTCCATCACATGGCCAACATGCAAAAGAAGTACTTCTACTTTGTACTGGGATCTGTAGTATTGCTGATAATGAGCCTTGTTTTGATGACTACACTATGGCCGGAATCTCTTAGCGGGCCTTGGATTTTTGACGTGCTGGCTTTAGCCGCGATTTTCCCGGTTATATCTGTTCTGTTTTTCTGGATTAAACTGAAAAAGATGGTTGATCAGGAACATCAATCCGTAGAAGTTATTCGGAAAGAAGTTGTTCTATAAACTCTTTCAGAACAACTGTGCTGTTGTGTTCCTCATCTTTGGATGCGAATACAAAGGTAACGACATCTTCTTTTTCTACCGTGTCAATAAGTTGTTGAACAGCCTCAGAACCAAATAACTCTTTCCGGTAGCGGTCTTTGAATTCATCCCACTTCTCAGGGTCGTGATCGAACCATTTTCTTAACTCGTGGCTGGGTGCTACCCCTTTCATCCACTCGTCCAGGTTAGCACGCTCTTTAGAAACCCCGCGTGGCCACAGCCGTTCGGTAAGAATTCGGTAGCCATCATCCTCAGCCGGTTCCTGATATACCCTTTTTAGTTTAATCACCGTTAGGCTTTTCCTTAATCTTCTGTTGAATATCCAGTGATTGAATAGACCCGATAGCAGCCTCAATAGCACCTTCCATACAAAGCCCACTCATAGAAGCATCCGTGAAACCTTCCTTTGCTGCTTCGATACATGCATTTCTTATACACTCAATTTGCTTGGTGTTAAGTGAAGTTGAATGCTTTTTTTCTTCTTTGTCATTCATATACATGAATACCTGAGTTAATATTTCACTTTAGGCAATTTCAGAAGTCTTAGTTTGCCACTTAGAGTACATAAATTAATGAACAGAATAAATCCTTTCGATTCTATTCAGTTTGGTGACTAAACGAACCATAAAATCACGTTAAGAAATGAGCTCGATATTTTGGAACCGAGAATGTGAAATCGGTTCTATACTTTAGGCAAGCAATTCAATCGAACTTCTCCAAAGTTTATTGAGTTGACCTTTTTAGATAATCGTAGTTGTGAAGACATATATTTATTTATGGAATTTGGGATATATACCTTTGTAGAAAACACCCCTGATGCTGAAAGCGGGAAAACGTTACATCCGTCTCAACGGCTTGAAAACCTGATGGAAGAAATTGAACTGGCCGATGAACTTGGGCTGGATGTTTATGCCATTGGGGAGCATCACCGGGAAGAGTACGTTTCGTCTTCACCATCAACGCTGCTTGCAGCCGCTGCGAGCCGTACCAAAAATATCCGGTTGAGCAGTGCGGTTACTGTACTCGGTTCGGAGGATCCGGTTCGGGTGTTTCAGCAATTTTCGACCATTGACCTGCTTACGGAAGGAAGGGCAGAAATTATGGTAGGTCGCGGTTCTTTTATTGAGTCTTTTCCATTATTCGGCTACGATTTGCAAAATTATGAAGTGCTTTTTTCCGAAAAACTGAAGTTGTTGATGAAGCTTAGGGAAGAAGAGAAAATCACCTGGCAGGGTAAATATCGACCATCCATTAATAACAGGGGTGTATATCCTCAGCCTTATCAGGATAAAATGCCGGTATGGCGGGCAGTTGGCGGAACGCCAAAGTCGGCCTATGAAGCGGGAGCAATGGGAATGCCTATGGCTATTGCCATTATTGGAGGTCAACCGGCTCAGTTTAAACAAATAGCCGATCTCCACCGTCGTGCTGCCGAAGAGCACAATCAACCCAAACCTGCATTGAGTATAAACTCCCACGGTTTCATCGCAGAAACCACACAGGAAGCCGCTGATATTGCTTTTCCGGCTTTTAAAACTACCATGGATAAAATCGGAAAGGAGAGAGGGTGGCCTCCGATGAGTCGACAGCAGTTTGATGCATCAATCACTTTAAAAGGAGCAAATGTAGTAGGAAGCCCACAGGATGTAATTGATAAAATTATGTACCAGCATGAGATCTTTAATCATGACCGGTTCCTGCTTCAGATGAGCGTGGGAAGCGTTCCGCATGAAAAGCTTTTACGCTCTATTGAGCTCTTTGCCAAAGAAGTTGCTCCGGTCGTTCGTAAAAAATTGAATCAGGCTTCTCCTGCTTAATGGACCTGAGCTTCAAGTTGAGCCCTCCGGCTTTTAAGCTCCTGAGAAGCTTTTGCGTAGCCGCCCTCGGTACCATCTACAAAGTGAATGTGATTGCTTTGGTAACTCCTTACATAGCAGGTTACCATTGCTGCGAAGGATGCATGAACTCCGTAAACAACACTGCCTTCATTAAATAAGCCCTCCAAAAACTCAGTCATTTCCATTCGTTGCTGAATGGTGCCGGAGGCCACGAAGCGCAAGCCGTCTCCGAATTTCTTGTAATCAGCGTGGCGCACTAAATCGGGTTTGTAATTTCCCCAGTTGGTGGCAGAGGTTTTCTTTTTGAACTTCATCAGGTATAGCCCGGTGACAAGCTGAAAGATCATCATCCCAATATGTTTCAGTTTTTTGAACAGGGAAGGCGGCTGGGTTCGGAGTTTCCACTCCACCCCAAGAAGAAGTGGGTTGGTGGTCATTTGTAAATCGTCTTCCCGCAGGGGATGAAAGCTGTCTTCGGTGCCGTAAATCTCCTCGATCTTCTCAAAACACTGCTCGTATATTTCAGCACTTCTTTCATCATCTTTTTTAAATGACTGTATGATGTAGGCAGCCACCTCATCTTTATCGCTGGGCACCTGGCTCCATCGGCATTCCAATCCGGTAAAGTCAGCCTCAACCGGGTCAGTATCCTTAAGCCGGTCTTCTTGCTTTATCAGCTGTTCGGCAAAGGTTACCCCGGTTCCCCAAAAAATGGTTTGATCCAAATATTCGGACAGAGCCAGCCGGGCTACACTTACATCATGTCCCATCTCCCGGATTTCTTTTACCTGTATAATGCCAATGGCCATTTCAAGTCCGTAGGCATCTTTAACCGCTTTACGGCAGAATGCCAATACGCCTTTGACCTTCTCAATTTTCTTATTCGGAAGTGCTATCAGAGATCCGTCACCACCAAAAAGGTAGGGAAGGAGGTCTTCTTTTTTATAGAGGTTATTCAATGCCGCGATGATAGAAGCACCCGCCATGTTTACTTCTTTATATTTCCCAAGGCGTATAGCATCTGTTGATCCTCTCACATCAGCGAGGGCAATGTACCAATCGTCAGGGAGGGGGGTATATAAAGAATGATCAGAAACCTCCCGGAAAGAAAAAACGGTATTCAGTTTTTCGTAAAACTCTTGGGCGTTCATAATTGTGGGTTTGCAAATGGGTTATATGCGGTTCATAGCATAACAAATTAATTTGTGAATAGTTGATGTAAAAAAAGCCCGCTAAAAAAGCGGGCTTTGTTATATACGATATAATTAACGAATTGGATTAGTTGAGAACTCCGGAACTTTCTAACTCAATGGTTTCCTCAAACTCAAATTCCTCACCGTCTTCAAGTTCAATTCCTTCTACAAGGGAATCGGCGTAGGCATCGTTAGTGGGGTTGAAGGATACGTTGTAGGTGGCATCTTCAAGCCCTACAAGTTTGAAATTACCTTCATTGTCAGGCTGAGTCCCAACAGTATCTTGCCCAACTATGGCGTACACAAAGGGCTCGGCTTCCACCGGCAGAACGGTTCCTGCAATACTCGCCTGTTCTTCTAAATTAACAGTGCGGAGTACCGGCTTAAGGATGTAATTCCCATTTCCGGTTTCTACAATAGATTGAGAAGCATCAAAGTCGATAACTAACTCATATACCTGATCCTCTTCTACATTGGCGTTCACCAAAAGCTTGAGTCCCGACTGTTGTGCGCTCGGCGTGGCAAGAGCGTAAGTTTCGCCATCTACTACCACGGTGTTATCATCACCGAGTATCAGACGAACCTGATTATATTGTCCGGTTTCAAGTTCAGTCTCACCTAACTCAAGGGTGTTTCCATTTTGATAGTCCAACAGGTTCACGGTCATGGAGTCATCCAGAATGGAGTACCATCCGTTGTCTTCCTCACCTTCATCATTGTCTTCACCGTTATCGTTGGGTTCATCAGCATCTTCATCCTGATTTACAAGAACCTGCCGAATTTCGATGTTAACTTCATCATAAGCAGCGGGAGCATCGGTCAAAGAAATTTTCATAGTTCCGGTACCCGATCCACTGTTCGTGTTGCACGCGGTGAAAGCAAATACACCTATAAGTACCGTTAATAGCGATAAAAATCTAAGTCTCTTGAATAAGTAGTTCATTTTTGTGGTTGATTGATTGGAATTTCACTTATTCCAACAAGTGTGAACTACTTAAGTTTCAAATAAGGGGTAGATTCTAATATAGTGTTGTAAGGCAAAGTAAATTATTTATTTAACCGGCTCCACCTGAGGCGCCTCCACCGGCTGATCCTGCCGAAGCACCCCCACCGGAAACCCCTCCACCCGAGGATATTGTTCCGGTTGCCGCGAGATTACTGAATGAGGTGGCAATACTCGCCGGTGTACTGTCGCTTCCCGGCATAATAATTATCCAGGTAATAGCAGATGCGGCCCCGGGATTCTGCTCAAAAATGTGCTCGATATGATCTTTACTCAATCCAAATGCGATGCTGTAAATAAAATGCCGGCCGAGGTGATGGTCGGGTATGGAATAATCCTTGGCATTTTTTAGTGCTTCCTGATAATTTTTCCAGCTTTTGTACAACTCTTCACCCTTCGGCGTTCTGCGGATGATAGAAAGGGATAATACTGAAGCTACAAATACAACAATCGCTGCCAGGCCAGCTACGGGATGAAGGATGAAAATACCGGCCAAAGCTGTCAGCATGAAGATCATTTGAATGCCGAAATTCCACCAGGCTCCCTTATAGCTTGCCGCATCTATCCAGCCCTGTTTCTCGGCAAAGGACTTAAGTTCATCTTTCCAGCTGCTATACCACTTGGAAACGTTACCATCGGTAAACTTAAATATTTTGCTGATGTCGTTATGTCCCTCTGAAATCCGTTCTTTTACGAAACTGAGCAGAGACAACTCCCACTCTGTAAGGGTTGAATCCGGCTCTTTTTGAGCGTCTGTAATATGGAAGGTGTTTTCAGTAGAAGCACTCGCAAACCAGCTGTCATCTTTTTCAGGTTCGGCTTCATTGATCACAAAATATGCCCGCCGGGCTAAATCGAGAAGAGTGGCCGTTACATGTGCGCCGGTGATCGTTCGGTGCATGAGAAGCCAGCCAATGGCCGCGGGTTGTTGCTTTCCGGGAATCATTAAGCTTTCATTGCGGGATAAATTGATCTGATGTCTGCTTCCATATTTTCGATAAAAATAGATAAAGCACAGGATGCTTAAACCAGCAATGATTACAGCCAACTCAATGCCGTAGGTCATCATGCGTTCGCGTTCTTCCGCTTCCGCGATTTGTTGCTCCCGGTAATTGGCCTCGTCATTCCGGGCCCATGCAAGTGAAAAACCCCGGTCGGTGATACTGATACGGCTGGGATCAAAAACAGAAGTAGGGAATACAGTTCTTATCACTACCGCCTGACTACGACTAATATCAGAACCGGTAAATTGCAGCCCTCTATCGAAAGAAGTTGACTCTATCTCCCAGGCCGGTTCACGCACCCAGGAATGCACATTGGAGTCGGCAACCACCTCAGGCAGTTGAAAGAGAATGGATAACTCATCGGTGGATTTCTCCCGCCCGGCAGCCGCATAGTTCCAAAACAACTCACTCCACTCCGGCCCTATTACTACCGCTCCCTCAAGGGTGTAGGAAATAGTGAACACTCTTTCCTCATTTTCCGCCTCATAAAACCACTTAATATTGAACGAACGGCTCGATTCTTCCACCAGAAAAGTGCCGGGCTCTTCTGAGTTCAGGTTTACATATTCAGATCCGTTTTCAGAAACCTGGATATTCCGGATGGCTGAAAAGCCGGATTTGGGAAGTTCATAATTGGCCCACGAGAAGTCCCCATCAAATACATAAGTCCGGTGCTCGGTAATGGTGACAGTGCCATCGGGATTTACCGATACTTCTATCCTTAGCTCAGGTATGGAATATTCTTTTGCCTGAGCCGTAAAATTGCATAGGATAAAAGTGAAAAAAGTGACAAACAGAAAGCAGAATTTCGAAAATTTCATGTCTTGATGGTTGCATTATTTTAGATCCTGAAGGATACATAATCATCTTTTCTACTCAAAAAAATACGAGATGTTATAACGTTGACATATAAACATAAATATGCATAGTTTAGCGGCATGAGAACTTCTGTAGATTTACCCGACGAACTGATGAAAAAAGCCAAAATAAAGGCTGTTGAAGAAGGCATTAGCCTCAAAGACCTTATCATCCGGTCATTAACCAATGAGCTTGACCAAACGAAGGATGTTCAGGGTACTCCCTGGAAAGATTTAAAAGGGAAGGGAACAGCGTCCGGGCTTTCCGCCGATAAATCAGGATTTGAAGAATGATTTTACTTGATACGCACGTCTGGTTGTGGTGGCTGTTGGATGAAGGACCTTTAACTAAGGAGGAGAGGGAAACTTTGGATGAGTCGGCAGCGCAACGCGAAATTGCCATTTCAGCCGCTTCGGTTTGGGAAACGGAAATGCTGGCCCGAAAAGGAGTGATTGACCTGAAGCCTTCTTTCAAAAAATGGATTGAAATGGCTACAAGGCCTCAGGTTTGTAAAGTGATACCGATTGATCAGGATGTGATTTTAGCCCAGGACAAATTACCTGCCGATTTTCCAGATGATCCGGCCGATCGTTTAATTGTAGCAACGGCCTTGCTGAATGAATTTCCCCTGGCTACAAAGGATGATAAGCTTCAGAATTTAGGTTTTTAATTACCCGAAATTCCAGGTAACACCACGGCCGATTTCAGGGTCCGGATAATTCCAGTCTACCGCTCCCTGGTCACAGGCATACATGCAGGTGCCACATTCAATGCAATCCTCTACCTGAAAGTGAACTTTGCCGTTGTCGTCCATCGTATAGCAATTTGCGGGACAAACGTAGGTAGTACATTTATGCGGACAGCTTGAATTACAAATGTCCGTATCAACAACAATATGTGCCTTTATCTCCGACTTTGCCTGATTACGATAGCTTACAAGTCCGAGTCGTTCCGTGAGTTTTAAGTTTTTCATGTCTTTTCTATTTGGTGAAAAGTGAAAAGGCAAAGGTGAACTTTGCTGACTTTTCAGATTGAATTTTTTTAAGTATTTATTTGTGAATCATTAATCAACACGGGGTATTATGATCAATTTGAATCACAAACAGTTAAACGTTTACAAAAAAAGTGTCGAATTAGTTAGTGAGATTTACAGATTAACTGAAAATTATCCAAAGGCTGAAACTTTTGGCTTAACAAGTCAAATGAGACGAGCTGCCGTTTCAATTCCTTCCAATTTATCAGAAGGTGCTTCAAGAAAATCTGAAAAAGATCGAAAGCGATTCTATCGGATATCCAGATCTTCTTTAGTTGAACTTGATACACAACTTGAAATCTCTATTAATCTCAATTATCTAAATAACAATAACACAAAGAAGGTGGAAAAGCTGGCAAACGAAGTATTTGCTATGCTGTCAAATATGATATAAATACTTTTTCCTTCTGCCTTTTCACCTTTCGCTTATAATGATTTTCCTGCTTTGAATCCGAGTTTTGCCAATTCCCAGATAGATGAATGACGTTTGATCGCCCCTTTCAGCATGTCTTTCGATTTTGGAGTCGGCTCATTTTTAATGGTGAAGAACTGACGTCCAAAGTCACAAACTAAATTCGGGACCTTTTGTTGCATGGTTTCGGTGTGGAGAAGATGCACTGCATCCTGGAAACCGTTGATGTCTTTCATTACATAACTTTCATCCATCACCTTGCGATATTCTTTCAGCGTGGCGGATGTGAAATCTCCTTTTTCTTTGGCTTTTACAATGGTTTCAGCTGCGAGAATACCGGAACGCATCGCATAGTCCATTCCCTGAATAGCTTTACCGGCATTCATCAGCAAGTTGGCAGATTCACCGGCCAGCAAGATGCCGTCTTTATATAATTCTTTAGGCATGGCTCGCTTATCACCGGAGGAAACCACGTGAGCCGAGTACTCAACAATCTCGCCATCCTTTATAATGTCAGCGATGGTAGGATGGGTTTTGAAGTGATTCAGAATATCATGCGGACTTTTCTGTTTCTCACGCATGTCTTTGATTCCCAGTACCAAACCCAGCGAAATCGTATCGCGGTTGGTGTAAAGAAATCCACCGCCTTCTACACCATCGGTAGCCCAGCCTACAAATTCGTTACTCATTCCGCTGAGTCCGTTCAGCTGAAATTTTTGTTCCAGCACTTCCTGATCAAAGCGAATGATTTCCTTTATTCCGGTAAGCATGTGGTCTGCAGGCACATACTTATCCTGGAGCCCAACCTGGCGGGTCAGTAAGTTATTTACTCCTTCAGCGATAATTACCGAATCGGCATGAAATTCGTCCTCACCGGTTTTGATGCCTACCGCTTTGTCATTCTCCATGAGTACTTCATCCACCTTAATATTGGTAGCAATGAAGGAGTCCATGGCATAGTCGGAAGCATCGATGGCCTCCTGAACTTTACCGGAGAGCCAGTTGTCAAACTTTGACCGAAGCACAACAACACCGGAATAGGGGGGCTCATTAAAATGAGACGACTTAAAGTCTAAGGAGAAAGTAGATTGCTCATCCATAAAAGTAAGCCGGCGATGATTGATAAAACGCTCCCAGCCTCCGTCTTCTTCTTCCCAGTAGTTGGGAACCAGCTTGGCAAGGTCGCTTCCCCACAACACGCCACCGGAAACATTCTTGGAGCCGGCAAACTCACCTCGCTCAATTAGCAGGAATTTCATGTTGTTTCGGGCGAGGGTCATGGCTGCAGCCAGTCCGGCTACTCCACCACCAATTACAATACAATCAAACTTTTCGTCCATATGGATTAGTTTTGAGTTAGGAGTCTCGAGTTTTGAATGAAAGAGTTAAACTCATCACTCAAAACTCATAGCTCTCTACTAATTTTTGATTTTTTTGATTTCTTCGATGAAGGGAGGGAGTACTTTATACAAGTCTCCGACAATCCCGTAGTCAGCTACTTCAAAGATGGGTGCGTCAGGGTCTTTATTAATGGCTACAATTACTTTGGAATTTGCCATGCCGGCCACATGTTGAATGGCTCCTGAAATACCCACGGCGATATACAGTTGAGGAGAAACCACCTTCCCGGTTTGACCAATCTGTAAACTCGGGTCGTAAACTCCGGCCTCGGTTAGGGCACGGGATGCGCCGATACCCGCGTTCAGTACAGAAGCCAGCTCCGAGATCAGGTTTTGTCCTTCTTCGTCTTTTACACCACGTCCTGCTGCAACAATGGCTTCAGCTTCGTTCAGGTCGATTGTGTCGCCGGAAGCAGAAATAATTTCTTTAAGCGTAGCTTTAAGGTCATTGTCATCCATGCTGAAGTCAATATTTACAACTTCGGCATTGGTTTCATTTTCAACTAAATCATATGAGCCTGAGCGAACGGAAACTAAAATCTTATCACCTTTTGCCTCGGTATTGGCAATGATTTTCGCAGCCATTACCGGGCGCTTGGCGGTAATGCCGCCATCACCGAGTTCAAAAGAAGAAACATCCGGAAGTACTGCTGCATCCTGGTTGGCAGCCAAAGCACCTAAAATATCTTTGGTACCTTCTGTGGATGCGAATGCAAATACATATGGATTGGCAGTTTCCATCACTTTAGCCAAAGCCTTCAGTAATGGGGTGTTCATGTGATTTTTGAAAATGGGATCTTCAACGGTATAGATTTTAGAAGCCCCGTATTTTTTTACTCCGTCAACAAAGGAAGAAGCTTTTTCATCGATTATTACAGCTTCTACAGAGTGGCCACCGGACTCGGCTAATTTTTTGCAATGAGATAAAACTTCCAGGGAAGAACGCTTGATTTTACCGTCTGAGATGGCAATGTGTGTGAGAATTGTGCTCATGAGTTTGGTTAATTTCTTTTGCTTGAATTCAGTTTTGGCTTAAGCTGAGATGTTTTAAAGTACGTTTGCTTCGGTATCCAGAAGCTGTGCTACTTCGCGGGCAATCTCATCCGGTTCACCCTCAAATTTCTTGCCGGGCTCGCGTCCGGGTTTTTCTTCATACCCTTTTACAGAAGTGTTGGGTGTCAGTTGGTCTTCACTTAATCCTAAAGCAGAAAGCTCGATTTGTTCAACCGGCTTACGCTTGGATGCCATAATTCCTTTCAGGTTGGGGATGCGCGGCTCATTCATATCATTAGAGCAGGTAACAGCGCATGGAGTAGGCAGTTCAATCATCTCCTGCCCGGAATCGCCCTGTCGTTTTACGATGAGTTTGCCTTCTTGGGCTTCAAGTCCAACCGCGTTTGTAGCATAAGGAAGCTCCAGAAGTTCAGCTACCATACTACCGGTTAAGCCGGAGTCGGTATCCTGAGATTGCTTACCCAGAGAAAGTACATCGTATTCTTTATCCTCGAAAAATTTAGCAAGAATGCGGGCGTAAGATCCGGAATCGTACTGCTCATCACCGGATGTTTGAATGTGGGTGGCTTTGTCTGCACCCATGGCCAGCGCCTTACGAATGGTCTCCGAAGCTTTGGCCGAACCGATGCATACAACTTCAACTTCACCGCCGTGTTTCTCTTTTAGCACGAGGGCTTCTTCAACTGCGGAAGCATCGTAGGCATTGAGAATCATCCGGTCAGCATCCTGAATTAATTGTCCGTCTTTTATTTGAAGAGGTGCGTTAACATCAGGCACCATTTTAATACATACGTAAAATTTCATTCGCTATAATTTTTCGTCTTAATAAATTCAGTTATGGAACCGCTTTTTTGGGCGGCTAATATACAAAACCAGCAGATAAATATTTTAGTTCTGCAAGCTTTCGTATTCAGATAAATGTCCCTTATCCGTATCCTGTAAAACATCATAAGCTTCCAACCGCACATCGGTTTCGGCTTCATCAAATACAGCGGCAATTTCCCGGGCTTTGGCATCAAAGAAGATATCAAAAAGGAAGTTGCTGGTTGATCTTCGTTTGGTCTCCTGAATGGTTTTCAGGGCACTTAAAATCTCCTCACGGGCGATTTCCGGATCGGTTACAAACTGGTCGAGCCCAAGGCGGTGGTACCGATAGTAGGCCGTTCGCAATGGCCGGTAGTTCGATGAAACCAGATCAGTGATCATGGTATTTCTGTTTCGCCGGTTGTTAGTGCTGCGCGTCCACCCAATGGCAGACGTGCTTTCTGCAAGGTTTAAAATATTCTGTGCTTTCCCAAAGTAGGGATCGCCTCCGTGTTCGGAAAAAGTGTCAAAATCATACCCAAGCATGGTATAGCAATAGAAATCGATGAAACCGGTGAGTGCATCAAACTGGAGCTCATCATGAATGAGGCTCTTTCCTTCCGGGTAGGAAAACTGCCAGGCATTATCACTGAGCAGAACCGTAGTTGTTTTGGCCGTGGTATTGTAGATAGGGCGCTGAACCTGGAATACCACTTCTGCAGAAAAGGTGTAATCGGAGGTTCCACTGTTGATGGCTACCTGGATCTGGCAGTCAATACGTTCTTCCTCGGCAAAGTCCTGCTCCGTCCATTGGTACTCGTTAATGTAATTTTCAAGAGTGGGTTTCAGGTTCTCCAAATAATTGAATGATGACCCTTCAAGCTGATCAATATTTACGGTAACTGTACAATCAAATTCCTGCCCCTTTGAGGTAAAAGGAGAGATCAGAAAAAATATCCCACAAAAAATAAGGGGCTTTATTATTTTAAAGATAGAGTTACTGAGAGAGATCATATTTATTTGTCGACATTTGGGGTTCTAATGATACGAATACGACACGTTCTAAATAAATTTTCTTTGGGAATTATTCTGGGGTTGATTTCCATGCCTGCCTTCGCCCAGCTTTCGATGGGGGCCCGTGGGTTAGGAATGGGACAAGCCACTACGGCACTTCCCGGTTACGACTGGTCCCTGTTCTCAAATCCTGCCCTCTCCGCTAACGAAGATATTGCCATTGGATTTTATGGGCTGCGAAATTATGGTTTCTCCGAACTCACCGATATGTCGGCATTGGCGCGCGTGCCAACAAAATTGGGGGTTACCTCTGTGGGTTTTCACCGGTATGGAGATAATATTTTCAATGAAACGAGACTAAGGATTGGGTATAAAAACGAGTGGCAGATGCTGCACTTCGGGTTGGCCGGTAACTATAATCATATTTCATTCGGCGGGGATTATGGTTCAGGTGGAGCCATTGGGGTGGATATCGGTGTAGCCGCTGAGATTACCAATAATCTCTGGATTGGCGCCAAAACAATAAACATAAATCGTGCTTCCTATAAAGGTATCAGGGAAGATTTGCCTCGTGAAACGGCTATCGGTTTTTCATATGCTCTGAATGAATTAGCCTTATTTGCTTTCGATGTGGTAAAGGACGTCAGCTTTCCGGTGGCATACCGGGGAGGCGTGGAGGTAAAAGTCATCGAAAACCTGAAAGGAAGAGTGGGCATTACAACCGGACCATTGACGTATTCGCTCGGGTTCGGATACGGCAGAGACCAATGGGATATAAATTTCGCGGTTCAAAAACACGAAGTGCTGGGCTTTAGTCCGGGCCTCGATTTTATGATCTATTTTTGATGGGCAAGGGTTGGATAGTCATAGCGTATCTGTCTTTATTTGGGGTGATGCTGATTTGCCCTGCATATATATCTGCCCAGGAAGATACTACAGCCACCGGAGTTGAGGAACAACTCGAGAAAGCTTTTGAAGAATTAGATACGGAAGAAGCCGGGGAGGCAGGTGAACAGCTGACGCAGTTTTTGGAAGACCTTTCAGCCAATCCGGTCAATATAAACAGCGGGGGATTGGATGACCTGCTTCAGGTACCCGGCATTAACCTCAAAATTGCCAGGGCCATCATCGACTTCCGAAAGGCAAAGCCCTTTGAGGAGAAACGTGAACTTCTGGAGGTTCGGGGGGTTGGCGAAGCAACTTATCAGCGAATGGCTCCATATGTGACTATTGGAGGGGCAGAATCCCAGTTTCGGGATTTGTATCTAAGGCCCGAATACTGGATGGCAAACCGGAAAGTCGAAGTCTTTTCCCGCTATCAACAAAACCTGCAAACCCGGGAAGGCTTCAGGGAACCGGACTCTGCCGGTGGATATCTTGGGAGTCCTGCCAAGTATTATCAGAGATTTCGGATCACCAGCAATCATCTCTCAAT
Source organism: Gracilimonas sediminicola (assembly GCF_024320785.1). NCBI lineage: Bacteria > Pseudomonadati > Balneolota > Balneolia > Balneolales > Balneolaceae > Gracilimonas > Gracilimonas sediminicola. Next base: position 624,123 of record NZ_JANDBC010000001.1, on the reverse strand, counting down.
AAATCTGACCCAGGAAAAAGACCCCGGTGAAACCCTGCAGGGAATAACCGGATTTGACTACAACTCAGGCCATATTGCCTTAACCGATAACGGAAAACTGAAAGATTTTGTAGTCGGGGATTACAGCCTGAGCTTTGGTCAGGGTTTAGTACTTTGGACCGGTGGCGCTTTTGGGAAGGGTCGTGAGGTGATAGGAACCATCAGTAAAAATGAACGCGGGGTAAAAGCCTATTCTTCTGCTCAGGAGACGGATTTTTTCAGGGGAGTTGCCGCCACTTATGGTGAGACGTTGGAACTGACCACCTTTTATTCCAATCGGCCCCGGACAGCTTCTGTCATAAACGGAGACACCACAAGATTCCCAAGCTCGGCCGGCTTCCACAGAACAGAAAGTGAACTGGAACGGAAAAATAATATCGATCAAATGGTAGTTGGGGGCCGTGCCCGACTGGATACACCCATTGGACTACTCGGTGTAAGTGGTTACTACAATGAATTCACCAGCTACATAGCAAAAGGTACTTCCCTGAGTAATTTATATGACTTTGAAGGTTCTGAGAATTCGGTTGTAGGGGTCGATTATAGGGGGCTTGCAGGGAGTGCTTTTGTTTTTGGAGAGATAGCACGCAGCCAGAATGGGGGCTTAGGGGCGGTTGCAGGTTTGGAGGCTCCGATTGCCGAGAACACAGAACTTGCACTTTCTTACCGCAACTATCAGCGGGATTTTCAGTCATTCCTGTCGAGCGGATTTGGAGAACTGTCCTCTGCACCTCAGAATGAAGAAGGGTTCTATGTTGGAATTCGTCATCAGCTTACACAAAAAATATCATTGAGCGGGTATGTGGACCAATACCGGTTTGCAGCTCCACGTTTCGCCACTTCTCAGGCTACCGGCGGCTTCGATATGCTGGGTTTGGTTGATGTGAAATTCACCCCGAAACTAAATGTATATGTACTGCTTAGAAATGAACTTCAGGATGAAGAATTTGAAATTACCAATGAGCGGGGAGCAAAAGAATTGCACTTGGGCAAGGAAAAGAGAGCGAGTATTCGAGCTAATTTTGAATATCAGGTTAGTACGGCAGTTCGCTTGCGCTCTCGGGTAGAATTCGCGCGCAATAAAGAGGCGGGGGATTCCTGGGAAAAAGGTTTTTTGATGTATCAGGATGTTCGCTTACAGCCGACTGATGGGCTAAGGATTGATGCCCGGGTCTCTGTATTCGATACGGAAAGTTTTTCAACAAGAGTATATCAATTTGAAAGTGATTTGTTGTATGTGCTTTCAAATACGGTTCTATATGATCGCGGTCAGCGTGCGTACGTGACTGTAAAATATGAAGTAACTGAATTTATGGATCTTTGGTTTAAGTATGGCATCACCATTTTTGAAGATACGCAGGTGATTGGCAGTGGGCTCGGTAAGGTGGAGGGAAGTGTGAGAAACTCCTTGGGTTTGCAGGTAAGACTTCAGTTTTGAAACGATTGCATATTAATAAATCGTAATTTTTGAGAATATGCCGTTGCTAGTTGGCGGTTATTTTCTATTTTGAAAGAAGAAAAACAAGGGGTAAATACAATACGAGAGAACTTAGGTTAGACTAAACTATATGTTATGGGTATGCGAGTTATAATTTTGTTATGGGTTGGTTTATTTTTTTCAGCTGTTTCTGCGAATGCACAAAGTTCAGTACAGCAGGAGTTGTCACGAAGAAACTTAACGTTATCACAGGCGCAGGAGCTGGCCAGGCAGGCCGGAATTAATCCTAACGATCCGGATCAAATAGCCAGAGTTGCCCGCGCAAGGGGAGTTTCAGAAGAGCAAATCCAGGAGTGGCTGATTGACCTTAGACTAAATAACAGGGGTGATACCAGCGGCACCGGGTTAGAAGATCTCAGTGGAAATTTAACGAGCTCAGATGATATAATTTTAAGTGCAAGCACTGATCAGGATAGCGTCCCTAATACTACCACATCTAAAGATACTTCGGGTTTAGAATATTTCGGTTATAATATTTTTTCAGACACTCCTGATCCTTTTAAACCGAGAACGGTAGGTCCTGTTGGGGATGGCTACGTTGTGGGCCCGGAAGACCAGTTAAGGCTTACTGTTTGGGGAGCCACGGAATTCCAATACGAGCTACAGGTAGATGTGGAAGGCAGAATCTTGATCCCAAACATTGGTATGGTAACGGTTGCGGGACAAAGACTTTCAAACTTAAGAGAGTCCTTAAAAGTGAGGCTTGGAAAAAGCTACTCCGGCTTGCTTAAAGATCCTCCAACCATTTTTATTGATCTGACCGTAACCCGGTTAAGACCAATTCAGTTATTTGTGCTGGGCGAAGTGAAGAATCCCGGAGGCTATTCATTCACCCATAATTCTACCATTTTTAATGTGCTGTATGGAGTTGGCGGGCCTAAAATATCCGGTTCATTGCGAGATGTTCGGATTATCAGGGAAGGTAAGCAAGTAGCATCTATTGACCTGTATGAGCTTTTATTAAATGGTACGGATAATCAGAATATACCCTTACTGAATAATGATAGAATTTTTATCCCTCCTCGAGAAAGTACCGTTTCGGTTCAGGGGCAAATTCGAAGGCCAGCGATTTATGAAATGAAACCTGATGAGGGGTTAAGTCAGCTTATCGAGTTTGCGGGCGGGGTGAAGTCTGAGGCGTATGGAGATCGTTTCCAGATTAGCAGAGTGATACCTATTGAGCAAAGAGAGGATCCAAGCTTTGCCCGGCAAATAATTGATTATCCGCTAAAGGAGGTCTTATCCGGAGAAAGAGAAGTTAAGCTCTTTGATCAGGATAAAGTTCGGATGTTCAAGATATCAGAAGTATCTGATGACTATGTGCAGATTGCAGGGTTAGTGAACCAACCCGGAATTTATGAGCTTTCTGAAAAAATAAGGACAATCAGAGACCTGATCTTAGCCGCCGACAGTTTGCGAGACGATGCCTTTTTAGGAAGAGCCATACTTACGCGAACCAATGATGACTCGACCACCACGGTGTTTAGTGTTGATCTTCAGGCAATAATTGAAAATGAAGGCTCAAGCCAAAATATAACGCTACAAAAAAGAGATCAGCTTCAGGTTTTTAGAAATACCGTTGAGCTCATTGATCAGAGATATGTGAATATAACCGGAGAGGTGAGTAAACCCGGCCGCTACAAATACAGCGAGAACATGAGCCTGGAAGATTTGATTTTGAAGGCCGGCGGATTTACCGAAGCTGCTTACATTGGGGATGCAGAAATCACCCGAACGGAGAAAACGACGAGTAAGAATATGCTCACCAGTAAACTCACACATGAGTTGACTTCAGATTCAGAAAAGAAAGATGATTTTTATTCTGTGGAACATTTCTGGCCTATTCTTGATAACGCCAAAACATTTGATCTTCAACACAGGGACCAGGTGTACATCCGACGAAACCCACGCTTTAATGAACAGCGGTTTATATCTATTGAAGGAGAAGTTGAATTTGCCGGCACCTATACCATTCTTTCAGAAAATGAGAGGCTTTCAACAGTAATAGAGAGAGCCGGAGGCCTAACCAGGGAGGCTTATGCCGCAGGGGCGAGGTTATTCAGGGGTGATCGGGAAGTAATAATTAACCTTCGGGAATTACTCCAGGGAGATAGAACCCAGGAAATTTTTGTAAAGTCTGGTGATTCTATTTGGGTCCCCCAAATCCCGAATACCGTTTTGGTTACCGGAAATGTTGCTCTTGACGGGTTCATTAAATTCAAACCAGATGAACGCTTAACCTACTACTTAGACCAAGCCGGGGGTATGCAGCAAGACAGTTATAAATACGTTCAGCTCACACAAGCCAATGGCGCTATATACCAGGTTCGACGCAAAGGATGGTTCAAACAAAATCCCAAAGTTGAGGATGGTGCACGCATCAACGTGATTTATGAGTTGCCCGAGCCCGAATCAGAAAAGCAGAGTGCAGGAGAAATTTTGCAAAAATCTGTTGCCACACTTACCAGCGCATTGACTATTATTATACTCGCAGAAAGAGCTTTTAATTAGTTAGTGAGTATTTATATATGACAATTGAAGGAATTGCGGTATTGTGTGTAATTCTGATTTGTTTAATCCTATTAGTCAGCACAACAGTATCAGTTGATATCGTTTTATTTGGGGGGCTTGCTGTTCTCTTTATTTCAGGTATTATCCCCGCTGAGCAGGCACTTTCCGGGTTTTCTAATGAAGGGATGCTTACTGTAGGGGCACTTTATATTGTTGCGGCAGGGCTTAAAGAAACGGGGGCCATTCATTTCATAGTGCAAAAAGTGATGGGCAACGCCCGTACAGTTAAGACGGCACAATTACGGATTATGAGTCCGGTTATGGTGATGAGTGCCTTCCTGAATAACACACCTATTGTTGCCTCATTTATACCCGCTTTGGAACGCTGGAGCCGAATTTCACAAATCCCGGTATCCAAAATTTTAATCCCGCTAAGTTACGCCGCTATACTGGGCGGCACCTGCACGCTTATAGGAACAAGTACCAACCTGATTCTCAATGGGTTGATGATTGAAGAGGCTTCTACCCGTGCAATAGGGATTCTGGAACCGGCGCTTATTGGAATTCCCTGCGCAATAGCTGGATTTATTTACCTTGTTATTTTTGGAGATAAACTGCTGCCGGAAAGGGGTTCCAGTATGGACACCTTTCAGGATCCGCGGGAATACACCATTGAGATGATTGTGAAAGACAGTACGGCATTGTCCGGAAAAACCATTGAAGATGCCGGTTTAAGAAACCTTCCGGGTTTATTCCTGATTGAAATCCAACGAAATGGACGGGCAATTCCCGCTCCGGGACCCTATGAAAAGCTGAGAGGAGAAGACCGGTTAATTTTTACAGGTATCGTAGATTCGATTATCGATCTGCAACAGATTACAGGATTAGAACCTGCTACCAACCAGGTTTTTAAATTGAATGCTCCCAGAAATGAGCGCAAGATGATTGAGGCGGTGGTTTCAAGATCAAATCCATTGATGGGGAGAACCATAAGGGATGGAAACTTCAGAGACCGATACGATGCCGTTGTTTTGGCGGTGTCTCGCAGTGGGGAGCGCATCAACGAAAAAATCGGGGATATCACACTCAAGAGCGGTGATGTGTTATTGCTGGAGGCGCATCCGAATTTTGTGCAAAAATATAGAAATGCCAACGACTTTTACCTGGTAAGTTCCATTGAAGATTCTTCTCCGGTAACCTATGAGAAAGCCTGGGTGGCTGCTCTTTCGCTGATGGGAATGGTTGTGCTGGCTGCCACAGGGATTCTCAGCATGCTTCAGGCGGCTATTTTTGCTGGTGGACTTTTACTCGTTACAAAGTGCTTCAGGTACACAACAGCGCTCGAAAGTGTGGATTGGCGTGTGTTGATTGCGATAGCTTCAGCATTAGGTCTCGGAAGCGCTCTGCAATACACCGGTGTAGCAGAACAATTGGCAACCAATCTTCTATCCTTCGCTGAAAATGATCCTACACTTGCACTTTTACTGACTTATCTCGCCACCTGGCTACTCACGGAAATGATTACCAACAATGCGGCAGCCGTGCTTATATTTCCGATCGCTTTATCACTCGCACAGTCGATGGGGGTAGATTTTATGCCTTTTGCGATGGTTATGATTATAGCTGCCTCCTCCAGTTTTTCCACGCCCATTGGGTATCAGACCAACCTGATGGTGTACGGTCCGGGCGGATATAAATTCACCGATTTTGCCAGAATAGGCCTCCCTTTAAATTTGATCGTAGCCACAATAGCCGTATCTTTAATACCTTACATTTGGAGCTTTTAAAAAGATAATCAGAGTTGATGCTTAACCAAGTCATTAAGACGGCAGAAGAGGCAGGGAAAAAAATATTAGAGTTTTATCAGACGGATGTTGAAATCATCACAAAAGACGATGACTCACCACTTACCAAAGCCGATCTGGCAGCGCATCATATAATTGTGGATGCCCTTAAAGAGATTGATCCCGGAACCCCAATAATATCAGAAGAATCCGGTATTCCTGATTTCCGGGAAAGAAAAGAGTGGAACCGGTTTTGGCTGGTAGATCCACTGGACGGCACGAAAGAGTTTATCAAAAAGAACGGCGAGTTTACCGTTAACATCGCCTTGCTTGAAGATGGGAAGCCCATTCTTGGCGTTGTTTATGTGCCGGCCAAAGATGTTATGTACTATGCGGAACAAAGTATAGGAGCATTTAAAAAAGAGGCAGACAAAGAAGCTGAAAAGCTGGAAAGCGATTCGTTTGAAAAACCGGGAGAAGCAAGAATTGTGGTGAGTCGCTCTCACGGAGATGACCAAACTGCTAAAAAGCTTTCCGGGATTGGAATAGAGGTTACAGAAGAAGTTCCTTCCGGAAGTTCAATCAAATTTTGCCTGGTTGCTGAGGGGAAAGCGGATTTATATCCGCGCCTGGGACCAACCATGGAATGGGACACGGCGGCAGCTGATGCCATTTACCGGTATTCATCCAAAAACGGCGAAAAGTACTCGCCATTGGTGTACAACAAAGAATCCCTTAAAAATCCTTATTTTCTGTTGGGATTAAACGAACATGTTGATGTCGAGAGTTTATAAGGAAGCCTGACCATCAGAAAAATTTACATAATACTTTTTTAGAAAAATGAGTGAAAAAAGATCACATTCACATCTTAAAGAACTGGAAGACGAAGGAATTTATGTTATGAGGGAAGTGGCGGCTCAGTTTGAGCGGCCTGTCTTACTTTTCTCAGGTGGAAAGGATTCTATCGTTATGTTTCATCTGGCCCTGAAGGCTTTTCATCCCGGCAAGGTGCCTTTTCCGTTAATGCATATTGATACGGGCCACAACTTCCCCGAAACCATTGAGTTCAGAGACAAGCTTGTTGAGAAGTATGATGTGGAACTGATCGTTGGTAGCGTGCAAAAATCTATTGATGAAGGACGGGTTGAAGAAGAAACAGGGCCCGATGCCAGTCGAAATGCCCTTCAAACAACTACACTCCTGGATACCCTGAAAGAATATCAGGTGGATGCCGCTTTAGGTGGTGGACGTCGTGATGAAGAAAAAGCTCGTGCAAAAGAGCGTTTCTTTTCCCACCGGGATGTATTCGGGCAATGGGATCCGAAGAATCAACGTCCTGAACTTTGGAATCTGTTCAACGGACGGAAAAATCAGGGGGAAAACTTCAGAGTCTTCCCGTTGAGTAACTGGACGGAAATGGATGTGTGGCAGTACATTGCCCAGGAAGAGATTGACATTCCGGAGCTCTACTTTGCCCACGAGCGAGAAGTTTTTAATCGTCGTGGAGTATGGCTTGCCGACACAGATTTTGTAAACCGAATGGAAGAAGAAGAGCTGGAAACGAAGACCGTACGCTTCAGAACTATCGGGGATGCTACGTGTACCGGTGCGGTATTATCGGATGCATCCAATATGGAAGAGATTATACAGGAAGTGGCTTCGGCCCGACAAACGGAACGCGGAAATCGCCACGATGACAAGCGCAGCGAAACCGCTATGGAAGACCGAAAACGCCAGGGATACTTCTAAGCCATCCAATCACGATCCACTAAGAATACTGAACAACGAATTTTATTTCTCAAATGAGCGAAAGCAACGGAAAATCGAACAACCCGAACACTGACAATAAATACCTGGATATGGATCTGCTCCGGTTTACAACAGCCGGAAGTGTGGATGATGGAAAAAGCACGCTGATTGGCCGGCTTTTTTATGATTCCAAATCCATTTTTGAAGACCAGATGGAAGCCATCGAAAAGTCCAGTAAAAGCAGTGGGGAAGAAGATGTAAACCTTGCCCTGCTCACTGATGGGTTGAAAGCTGAGCGAGAGCAAAAAATCACCATCGATGTTGCCTACCGCTATTTTGCGACCCCGAAAAGAAAGTTCATTATCGCGGATACACCGGGGCATACCCAGTACACCCGGAATATGGTAACCGGTGCTTCAACAGCTGATTTGGCAATTATCCTGGTTGATGCTTCCAAAGGATTATTGACTCAATCCCGCCGGCATGCGTTTATCTCATCACTCCTGAGAATCCCTCACTTGGTGGTGGCTATTAATAAAATGGACTTGGTTGGCTATGATGAGAAAGTGTTCAATGAAATCGTAAGTGAGTTCAGAAGCTTTGCAAAGAAACTGAACGTCAGTGATATTACTTATATCCCGATCTCAGCTCTTAAGGGCGACAACGTTGTTGATAAAAGCGAGAATACAGATTGGTATAATGGTTCTACACTTTTGCACCATCTTGAAACCGTAAAAGTAGATGCTTCTGACAATATTGTAGATTTCCGCTTTCCGGTGCAGTACGTAATTCGTCCGAATCAAAACTTCAGGGGCTTTTCCGGAAGAGTTGCTTCAGGCCATGTTCGTCCGGGTGATGAAATTACGGTATTGCCGTCCGGCCTTTCATCCAAAGTAAAGAGAATTGTGACCCGGGACGAAGATCTGGAGATTGCCTACCCGGGCGATTCAATAACCCTGACTATTGAAGACGAGATTGATACCAGCCGTGGCGACATGATTGTTCGTAAGAATAACGTGCCGGCCGTCAGCAATGAGTTTGAGGCTTATATTTGCTGGATGAATGAGAAGGATATGGAGCTGAATAAGCAATATGTTCTGCAACACACCACCCGAACGGTTCAGGTTTTTATGGAAGATCTGCTGTACCGAATGAACGTAGATTCTCTGACCCGCGAAGATGCCACCAAATTGGGATTGAATGAAATTGGACGGGTAAAACTGAAAACCAGTCAGCCTATTTTCTACGATCCTTACCAGGTGAACCAGAAGACCGGAAGCTTTATCATTATTGATCCTGCGACCAATGTGACCATTGGAGCGGGGATGATCCGTGCGGGTTCTACTGAATCGAAGTCATCTAAGGACACATCTGAAGCGGGTATTAAAAGCAAACAAACCCGACAGAAGTCTCCGAATGTAGTTTGGGAACCGTGGAATATTCCCCGGGAAGAACGGGAACAGAGAAACGGCCATAAGGCGAGTTTACTTTGGTTTACAGGAATTTCGGGAGCCGGCAAGAGTACCATTGCCAAAGAGCTGGAAAGGAAGCTCTGGGAAAATGGCAAGCAAACGGTACTCCTGGATGGAGACCAGGTTCGCCATGGTTTAAATGGTGACCTTGGATTTAGTGCTGCCGACCGAACCGAGAATATTCGCCGCGTTGGTGAAGTTGCCCGTTTATTCTATGAGCATGGCAATATTGTGATTTGCACATTCGTATCTCCGTATTCCAAAGACAGGGAAGCAGCTAAGCAATTATTCCCGAAAGGAGACTTCAAGGAAGTTCACATTACCTGCGACCCGAAGACAGCCCAGGAACGAGATCCGAAAGGCTTGTACAAAAAGGCTCAGGAAGGCGAAATCTCCGGCCTAACAGGCTATGATGCAGATTATGAGGTATCCGATGACCCTGCTTTGACTATCGACACAGATTCAATGTCGGTGGATGAGGCTGTGGAAGAAATTCTGAAGCTGATCGGGGAATAATATTTTTATCAGGGTTTAAAAAAACTGGGAATTCCTCGCTGAATTTTACAGATTAGTGACATGCTTCAAACATTCACTAATCATATCGGTCGGGCACAAAAGATTGCTACTCTCATAGTCTTTGGGGTTCTACTCACCGCTTGTGCACCTTCGATTTCTCAATTCAATGAGACGGCTTACCAACAGGCTGTTCAGATTAAAGTGAAATCGATGTCGTTAATCGATAAAGCGAACGAACCGTATTCGGTCCACGAGGAGGCAGCCGTTCAGTTAAAACAAGACTTGCTTACCGCTTATGAGTATGCAAAAGGTCGCCCAAAGAATGAGATAAGTACCCGACAATGGGAGATTATGGTTGATGCCGAGCGCAACCTGATGGGAGGCTTTTTAGTGCGCTGGAAAGAACAAGAGACTTTATCCCCGGCTTTCATTGGAGAGTACAGCAAAGTAATAGCTGATGCCTTTGATACCATCATCGGTCTGGAAAGCGGAAAAATAAAACCGGATGAGGTGGAGTAGCCATGTTTGACTTCGATGCATTTCTGGAAACGTTAAAGGCTGATCTCACCGAAGTGGTCTCCGATTTTGGTGAAAATTTAAAAGATGATTTACTGAAAGATGCCGGCGATTTTGCCCTTCAGACCAAAGAAGATTTAATCAAATGGTCGAAGATGCTTAAAGATGGAGAACTGAGTCAGGAAGACTTTGAGTTTCTCTTAGAAGCAAAGAAAGACCTGGCCGAGATGGAAGCTTTAAAACAAAAAGGGTTAGCCCAGGCAAAACTGGATAAATTGAAGCTTGCTATAATAGATACGGTAGCGGGGTCGGTCAGAAAAGTAATCGGCTAAATAAGAAAGGGGAAACACGAGCTAACGCGCTTCCCTGAAATTAATTTGAAGTAGTTAGTTCAACTACATTCCTGCCTGCATTTCGTCTTCAGGAATCCAGTCTGCGACTACATCTTCATTATTAGCCAGCCATTCTTTTGCCACTTCTTCCTCTGACATATCTGATTCATTGATTTGAACCATTAGGTCAGCCAGTTCTGCATCAGTTAGGTGCATGTTGGAAAGAAAAGTGGCCAGTTCCGGTTTGTCTTCCCGAAGGTCTTTACGCCCCATGATATGGATACTTCCGGTTTTCCATTTCATCATGTCTTCGTCTTGCTCAAGAAACTTGAGGTCGAAGCTTCCAAACATCCAATGGGGTTTCCAGCCGGTTACTACAATTGGTTCCTGATTCTCATAAGCTTTCTTTAGAGCTGAGGTCATTGCCGGTCCGCTTGATTGTACCAGCTCATAATCAAGGTTGTAGTCTTCAATTACCTCATTGGTGGTTTTCATGATTCCGGCACCGGCGTCAATTCCGGTAATCTCACCGTCAAATTTATCACTGACAGCATTCAGTTCAGAGATTTTATCGATCTCAACATAAGTTGGTACAACCAGGCCGCTTTGGGTTCCCTCATAAACGGTTCCCAGATCAATGATGTCTTCCTGGTATTGCTCAACATAATCTGCGTGCAGGGTGGGCAGCCAGGTTTCCATAAAAGCATCGGAATCGCCATTGGCTACGGCGGTGTAAGCAGGACCTACACCGGCTGATGTAATTTCAACCTCATAGCCCATCTTGTCTTCCAGTACTACTTTAGCAAGATTTGTGTAAGCAATCCCTTCCGCCCAGTTTACATATACCAGGTCGGCTTTCTTTGTTTCGTTATCAGATTTTTGACTACACGCGGTAATCAGTCCAAAAGCCAGGACGAATATCCCCAGCTTTGATAGCATGTTCCATATTCTGTTATTCGTTCTCATGGTTCTTTTGGTTTGATGTTATGGTTCTGTTTATATCTTAAGTTTTTATCCTGTAGAAGCTCCTAACGATTGGGTGACTCTGTCCAAAAACACAGCCAGTATTACAATAGCCAGACCGCCTTCAAAACCGAGTCCAATATCCAATTGCTGTAATCCGGTCACTACGGGTTGTCCCAATCCACCGGCGCCAATCAAGGCGGCGATTACCACCATCGATAAAGCCAGCATGATGGTTTGGTTTACTCCCGCAAGGATAGTGGGAAGGGCAACGGGCAGTTCCACTTTCAAAAGCATTTGTTTGGAATCGGAGCCAAAAGCCAGGGCAGCTTCCCTGATTTCTTCCGGCACCTGCCGGATTCCCAAATTCGTAAGTCGTACAGCAGGTGGCATAGCAAAAATGAGTGTAGCAATCACTCCCGGCACCTGTCCCAATCCAAAGAATAAAACAGCCGGAATCAGGTACACAAAGGCAGGCATGGTCTGCATAAAATCCAAAATCGGACGAACAACCTTTTCCACAGTCTTACTTTTGGAAGCCCAGATTCCGAGTGGAATACCAATCAACAAAGCGATAACCACCGCGGTGATGATCAAAGCCAGCGTCTCCATGGTTCCGTCCCACATATCCATTCCCTCAATAACGAGCAGACCGAGTACGGTGAAAATCCCGACTCCTTTTCCTGATACATACCAGGCAAGGGCACTGAACAGCACAATCATTATAATGGGGTGGGGAAATAAAAGCAGGTTTTCTATCCCGACCAGAAAAGAATCGACCACCAGGGTGACAAGGTCAAAGAAACCGCTCAGGTTATCGGTCAGCCAGTTGATTGCAAATTCAAATGCATCTCCAACAGGTAGATCAAACATAATCAGGATGTAGTAGTTTCTTCGTTATTCTTGGTTTCTTTCTTTTGGGTGTCTAAGCCATTTTCGTTGAGCTCTGCCATAATGGTAGCACGATCAACAATGCCAAGCAGGCTGCTGTCGTCTTCAATCACCGCAATCGGGTACTTGGCTTCGATGGCTTTGGGCAGTAGTTGGTTGATGGGAGTTTCCGGACCACAGACTTCGATGTCAGAAATGATGATTTCCCCGAGATCCTTCACTCCGTCTTCCTTCAGCCTAATCGCGTCATCAATCTTGACGATTCCTTTGAGGTATCGGTTTTCATCAACCACATAAGTGGTTGAAACCCCCACTTTCTCCATATTTCGAATGGCTACCGAGGGACCGTCTTTGGGCACCTGAACAGTAGGTGCTTTCCGCATGATGGCCTGCGCCGTGATGATCTTGGTGCGATCCACATTCTGGACGAAGGCTTTCACGTAATCATCAGCGGGATTGGTAAGAATTTCTTCCGGTGTGCCTACTTGCACCACGTATCCATCTTTCATGATGGCAATCCGATCTCCGATTTTAAGAGCCTCGTCCAAGTCATGCGTAATAAAAACAACTGTTTTGTGGACTTCCGCCTGAAGTTCGAGCAGCTCGTCCTGCATATCGGCGCGGATAAGGGGGTCGAGGGCGCTGAATGCTTCATCCATCAGCAGGATTTCAGGGTCGTTAGCTAATGCCCGTGCCAACCCAACCCGTTGCTGCATGCCACCGCTGAGTTCGTCCGGCTTTTGTTCTTCATATCCCTTCAGCCCAACTTTTTCGATGGCTTCATACGCTTTCTTCTTCCGCTGATCTTTATCCATGCCACTTATTTCCAACCCGTATTGTACATTTTCAGAAACGGTGCGATGGGGAAACAAGCCAAAGTTCTGAAACACCATCGACATTTTTTTGCGGCGCATTTCCAGCAACCTGTCTTTATCCACTTCGGTAATGTCTTCATCGCCAATCAGTACCTGACCTTTGGTGGGTTCTATCAGCCGGTTAAGGCAGCGCAGCACGGTAGACTTTCCACTTCCGGAAAGCCCCATGATCACAAACATCTCTTTCTCTTTTACCTCAAAGCTGGCATTATTAATACCGATGGTATTTCCTGTTTCATTCAGGATTTCGTCTTTGGATTTACCTTCTTCTATTAGAGGGAAGGCTTTTTCAGGGTTCTTCCCGAAAATTTTAAAGAGATTTTTTACAGTTATAGCGGCCATATGTCCTTCGTTCAATAATTATTGAGTTATATGATGTCCGGGATCTCCTCAAAAAGGAATTTGGTTCCGTTTTCAGGACATCCCGCATCAAGCAGGATGTATGTTCGTTATAGCTTAGAAGTAGTACCCAATGTTTATGTTGAACCGGGTGTTCCAGCGGGCGTCATTTACCCCTTGTCCGAGTCCGGTTCCGAAATTGTCGGTTATCCAGGGCTGATTGCTGCCTCTGGCAATGTCAAAATAGGTATATACATTTCCGGCAGATAGCAGGAAGCCAACCACATGTTGATGAGCATCGTAAAAACCGTCTATGTTTTTCTGAAAGTAGGAGTAGTCGTTATAGAAATTCAGGTTTGTGATGGGGCCCCAGTCAACATCATAGCTGTAGCTTAAGCCGGCAGAGTAGATATTCATGTCTGTAGCCACCGAATATGGAGTTCCGTATGCCCCCATATTTACGATATCAACACTCTGTCCGCTGTTATTCTGGGCATCCATTCCATAATTGATAAATTGCCCTTTGAAATTCCAGTTGCCATAGTCGATATCTGTATGGGCCGCGAGTGCATATCGGGATGATGTTTCATCCAACGGCTGATTCCAGATTTGCCCAACTTCACCACTGGCACCGAACTCAATGCTTCCTTGTTCGATATCAATGGTTCGGGTAACGCGCAGGTTTAACTGGTTACGTTCATAATTGGTTTGATTTCCGGCAGGTACAATGTCATAGGAATAACGCCCGGATCCACCAAAACCAAACGATCCACTACCGCCGGCCGGACCTGCAGGTTCAGGCTGGAAAAAGTAAGCAGCCATTAAATCCCAGTTCTCTGCGGTATGCGTGTATTTGAAACCCATATCGTGATCATCCTCAAGGCCTACATAATAAGGCCCCTGAAACCACCAGTTATGGGAGTTGTACTGCAAATTCCCAAAAGGTACCTGGGTAACACCAATTTGAAGATTGTTCTTTTCATTGAAATCGTAGCCTAACCATCCTTGTTTCACAAAGTGCGTGTTAAAGGTTGGATAGAAGCGGTACTCAAAATTGAGTTTTATTCCGTTCTTTTCGGCATTAACGTTCAGTCGCCAGGTATCCCAGGTAAACTGTGCATCTTCGTTGTTGATGGTGCCGTCTTCATAGTCGGTTAGCAGTACATTATATCGTACAGCCCCGCCTACCGACAACGAAGATTCATCTTCCTGAGCGAAAGTGAATGTTGAGAAGAACAATAGAAAAGTTGTAGCAAGTAAGCTTAGGTTTTTCATGATTAGCTCTGAAAATTTAAATTAGTTACCATTACGTAGTTAGATTTAAATGAAACTCAACCTGAAGCATTAGGCGAGAACACCATGAAGTTGTGCGGCAGTTAACTTCATTTTAACAGGTGTTTTGATTTATTATGGATTAAAAATCCTGTGGATGAACCACCATAAGATAAAAGGCTGAGACGCTATTGCAAACGCTGTTTGTTAGGCTAATTTCATTAAATCATTGACCTAAGCACAGCAACTAAAAAATATTAAATGTTGGATAGCGTACAAAATACTCCATTCGATATCATAAAGGATATGAATTTGAAAACGTTCAGAATTTTAGCACTTGTTTTTTCACTGACTATTGCGTCCGGATTTTCGGATATGAATGCCCAGATTTTTGCCCCGCAAACTGAGTTCACCCATCAGGATAGCCTCAGGGGTTCTATTACAAAAGAAAGGGAATGGTGGGACTTGACTTATTATCACTTAAACGTTGAGGTGAACATCCCGGACAGTTCAATCTCAGGATCGAACGTGGTTCAGTATAAAGTGCTGAAGCCTTATCAAACCATGCAGATTGACCTTCAGTCGCCGATGAATATCACCAAGGTAACGCAGAATGGAGAAGCGCTGGACTACCGCCGGGATGGAAATGCCTTTTTTATAACGCTTACAAAAAAGCAAAAGACCGGGGATGTTAATGAACTGGTTGTTCACTTTTCAGGAAAACCTAAAGTTGCTGTTCGTCCACCGTGGGATGGAGGTTTTACCTGGACCCAAGACAGTAATGGCCGGCCATTCGTGGCCACTTCCAATCAGGGTATCGGAGCCAGTATCTGGTGGCCAAATAAAGATCATCCCTATGATGAAGTGGACAGCTTGCTGATCAGTGTAAATGCCCCTGATTCTCTGATGGATGTTTCAAACGGAAGATTGCGAGGGGTTGATGAACATCAAAACGGCACAAAAACCTGGCATTGGTTTGTGTCTAATCCCATCAACAGCTATGGGGTGAATATTAATATTGGCGACTATGTGCATTTCGGGGAAGAGTACGAAGGGGAGAAGGGCATACTTGATCTGGATTATTATGTACTCCGGGAAAACCTGGAGAAAGCAAAAGAACAGTTCAGGCAGGTTAAGCCTATGATGGATGCCTTTGAATATTGGTTCGGCCCGTACCCGTTTTATGAGGATGGATTTAAGCTGGTGGAAGTACCCTACCTGGGGATGGAACATCAGAGTTCAGTTACCTATGGAAATAAATATCAGAACGGATATTTGGGCAGGGATTTAAGTGGTTCGGGTTGGGGACTGAAATTCGACTTCATCATTATCCACGAAACCGGCCATGAGTGGTTTGCCAATAACATTACCTATGCCGATGTAGCTGACATGTGGATACACGAAGGATTCACCAATTATTCCGAAAGCCTGTATCTGGATTATCATTATGGCGAACAGGCGGCCAATGAATATGTGCAAGGACTCAGGCTCGGAATTCAAAATAACAGTCCATTAATTGGGGTTTACGGGGTGCATCATGAAGGGTCGAGTGATATGTATAACAAAGGCGGTAATCTGCTGCATACGTTGCGACAAGTGGCAGACAATGATTCTCTGTGGCGGGAAACCTTACGGGGGTTGAACCGGGAATTCTTTCATCAAACCGTAACAACCACCCAAATAGAAAACTACATCAGTGATAAATTAGGCAGGGATTTAGATCCGGTTTTTGATCAGTACTTACGGGATATTCGCATTCCAACACTTGAGTATGCATTCAGAAATAACACGCTGCTGTACAGATGGGGAAATGCAATAGATGGATTTAACCTTCCTGTAGATGTAATATTGAACGGAGAAAAGCTGAGACTGCAGCCCGGCACCGGCTGGAAGACTGTAGCCCTGGAATCCGATGAGTCATACACTCTTACTGTTGATCCGAATTACTACGTAGGCAGTTTTAATCTGCTTGGAAATTAAAAGGGTTCAGGACAAGCCTGAACCTCTTGGTAAACGGTCTGATGGTTAGTCTCCGACAGGTGTAAACACTGTTACTAAATGTTGAACCGGTTCTGCTGTGCCCAGGTAAGCATAAATGGCTTTAAGCTCCTCTTCCGACATTTGAGCGTACATCGTCCATGGCATGGCTGTGTTAAATTCCCCGTTTGCAACTTCATGATACTCAAAGGTAGAATCGGCATACTCCTTAAAGCGATTTACAAACTGCTCCTCGGTCCATGTTCCTATACCTGTTTCAATATCCGGAGTAATGTTCGCCGTCCTGACAATACTGCCGTCTTCCATTGGAAATTCCATGCCCCCGGCAAGGGTCATGCCCGGAATAGGAGCTCCTTGCTCCATTGGAGTGTGGCAATCCATACAGCTTGCAGCAGTTACCAGGTATTTACCCCAGCTTACGGGATCGGTTGTGACCGGCTCTTCATCCGAAAGTTCAGTCTCAGCAGGTATAGTATTGATGATGAAATTCATAGGGAAAAATGATTCCGAAGCAGGCACTTCATTTTCAATCGGCTCCAACGTTCGCAAGTATGCTATAACTGAATACACATCTTCCTTACTCATTTGGGCATAATTCGGATAAGGCATAATCGGAAATAACGCTCTTCCGTCTTTGCTGACACCTTCAGTCACTGCCCGGTAAATTTCCCCATCGGTCCAGTTGCCGAGGTAGGCAGGGGTCAGGTTTGGTGCATAATAATTTCCCGGAAAACCTTCCTCAGGACCAAAACGGGTTCCACCGGCAGCAAACATGTTTCGATCAAGCGGATGAGAAAACTTGGTTTTTTCTTGTGGAGAGTGGCAATGGGTGCAAACCATTACGTTATTGGCAAGATGACGTCCTCGTTCAATTCGTTCTGCAGTCTGTTCAATTTGAATATCCGGTGCCGGACCAACACTCGGGAGAGCAGTAGAGACATAAATCAATAAACCAGCCACTCCGACGATCACAATTAGAAACAGAGCCCCCAATACAAGTAATAACTTTTTCATAGCATTTCATTAGTAGTTAGAGAAGCTTTGGTACCCCTTTTTCTATAAACCCAAAAGCCCCATAGGATTGGAACTAATTTGCATAAAAAAAGGGTGATTTTCTACTATGGGAAAAAGTGTGGGGAAAAGTCCTAAATCAGGAAGGTAATATGCCTTCCATCAAGGTCTAACCGGCTGAATCCAAATTCAGATTTCATCCAGTTGAGTGTATCCGGGTGGTAAAAGATGACGTGGGTTTCATCACTTTTGTAATACCAGCTGTGGAAGTCGATGTCATCGGTATAGATATCGGTTTTCAGAAAGAGAGCACCGCCCGGGTTTAACATGCTTCTCAGTTTTGTGAATTCCTTATGAGGATGATGAAAATGCTCCATTACCTCGCAACTGACGATATAGTCGTAGTCCAACTCCAGAACGTCCGGGTTGTTATCAAAGAAAGGGTCGAACGTGTTGATGGAATATCCCTGATCGGTAAGCATTTTGGTGATAACGGGCCCGGTTCCGGAACCAAAATCCAAGCCAAGTGAATCGGGGGGGAACCTCTCCATAATCTTTTCCACCAGCGGTGACACAAACTCCTGATACCGGGGATCTTCTACGTCATTATCATGACTTTCATACCTGAATATCTCTTCTTCAGGAGTTGGGTAATCATCGGTATCCATGAGAACCGCCCTGCAGTTGGTGCATCGGTGATACTGCCGGTCTTCATTCTCGTAATGATAAAATGGTTTGGTTTCAGATGAGCAGAGGGTACACTGCATAATTCTTTTTGAGGGAAGGTAGGAGTTCCGCTCAACAGATGTTAAACCCTACCTTGGATACCAGTTCTTCAGACGTACTTCGATATCCTTGTTACCTGCATCCACCAGCTTTTTGAATTCCTGAATATCCTGTCCCCGGTGGTGATAGGGATACACAATTGCCGGTTCAAAATCCAAAACGGCATCGGAGGCCTGGTTAATATCCATGGTGTACGGCAGGTTCATGCACACAAAAGCGATGTCAATGCCCTCCAGGTTTCGCATTTCCGGAATTCCTTCTGTATCACCGGATACGTACACATCTTTCCCACCCATAGTGAGCACATAGCCGTTTCCCCAGCCTTTAGCATGGCGTGCACCTTCTTCGGGAAGATTATACATGGGAACCGCTCGAATGGTGATGCCTTCATACTCCATAGTTTCGCCATTGGCAATTACCGTTGTTTGATCCAGGTATTCCTCCGGCATTTGATCGGCCACAGCTTGTGGAACATAGAAAGTAGTATTCTCAGTATCGAGGCTTGCCAGAGTTTCGGGGCTCAGGTGATCGCCGTGCGGGTGAGTGATAAGGATGACATCAGGAGCAGGCTTGTTTTCATATAAACCGGCTTGGCCCCAGGGATCCATATACACCGTTTGTCCATTCCACTCAAATATCACAGTTCCGTGCAAAATGGGGTGAATAACCAGCTCCCCTTCATCGGTTTCTATTCGGTCTGGAGTGCTGTTTAGCTGAGCAAAGGCTGTAGAGAAAATAAACAGTCCTAAAAGAATGGAAGTAAGAACGGTACGAAGCATAGTTAAGAATTAATTGAAGGTTGACAGTGAAACTACACATAACTACCGATCATTCAACATGATTGTTAGATGCCATACAAATCGGTGTTTAAAAATGAGGGGTATAAGCAGAGAAGTGATCAGTTTATTGGCTAAGTGGGATAACCGCCACCTATGTAATTCCGAAGGGAATCGATTTCTGATTTCTGATGGGCAATCACGGTTTTGACAACATCACCGATTGAAATCACCCCGACTACTTGTTCGTCATCAACAACGGGCAGGTGGCGTATTTTCTTCTCCGTCATCAGCTGCATGCACAGGTTTACAGTGTCAGTAGGTTGAACGCGAATAACATCCTTGGTCATGATTTCCTGCACTTCAGTCGTCTTGGAAGTTCGCCCCTCGAGAATCACCCTGTTCCTGTAATCGCGCTCTGAAATAATCCCTTTCAGGTTAGAATTTTCCATCACCAGTAATGCTCCGACATTATATTCCGCCATTTTTGCGATGGCGTCATACACGGTTGAATCCGGCGTTACGGAAAAAATGTCTCTTCCTTTTTGGTTTAGAATCTCTTTTACCTGCATAATGCGTACCTCCCTTAATTACAATTGGCTGTTGCTGTAATAAAAGGATTTTTTGGAGATTTGCAAGCGGAAAGGGTGTTACTCGCTTTCAATATTACTGAGCCAATCAAACATTTTTCTAAAAGCCAGCTTCCGCACTTTTTTCCTGGAAAGGAAAACATCATGCATTGCTCCGGGGATTTCAGCAAGGGCAACATTCGGGCCTAATTTCTTGCCATAGGTTTTCATGTGCTCCACGTTCAGCACCATATCCGTCTTCAGGATGTTTTCATTCCAGTTTTGATTGCGGCTCGACTTATCCGAGTGAAGAATCAGAATGGGAATTTCGATGTCGGATCTCTGGTGCAGCTTTTTTTGAGCTTCATGCATGGCTGCTACCCACTTCAGGTAGGCCGGAAACCCCAGTAATGGTTTCCAGTCGGTATTATAATCCCATTCCCCATGCTTCTCGCTGGAAATACTGGCTCCATATAAATGTGAAAACGGTTTTTTCAGGGAGGCATAGGGTTTGAATGTTGAAATCACCCGTGCGGCAGGTAACAAAATAGCCCGTTTCCAGGGATTGAGATTGAACTGCAGGAAAGGAGAGTTCATAATCAGCTTATCTATATAATCTCGATTTTCTCCTTTATTCAGGTAGAGGCTTCCGGTAAGAGCCCCCGTTGAATGACCCAGAAGAATGATATCTCCATCATTTTCAGATTGGATGAATTCCAGAGCGCGATCAATTTCCGGGAAATATTCTTTTACTGACCGGCAGTAATTCGGGGTTTGGTGAGGAAGCAAGGAGCGCCCGTGTTTTCTCAAGTCGAGGTCGTAAAAATTGTACCCTTGTTCATGAAAAGCTTCTGCCACATGAACCTGGAAAAAATAGTCGCTCAATCCATGAATGTATAAAACAGACGGGCGGGAGGCATCATGATTTGGAGATGCCACCAGCGTGGCGATTACCCTACCTTCGTAATCTTCCCCAAAATCGAATGTGTGCTCCGAAAAATCCTCTATGTTCATAACATTTACAGGAGCTTTTTCACGCGCCCAACCTGGCCATCCGTTAATCTGACTTTTATGCCATGAGGGTGTGTTGCCGAATTCGTTAAGATATTCTGGACTTCACCATTTGTGATTTTACCACTGCGTTGGTCTTTCTTAAGCACAATACCTACCTGCATTCCGGGGCGGATATTAGCTTTGTATTTGCCATCCATAGTTATGAGAAAATTTTGATTTACTAATTACAGACTTAACACAAATTATTGATCGAATGTTTATAGTTTTATCAAAATAATTCAAATTTCCTATTGTTTAGAAGCGTAAATCCGTTTGGGATTTTCTTACTTAGATACTATATACAAAACATGAACAACCCGCTTAGAAAGTACTTTGGTCCCAGCACACTGGTTGCTGCCGCATTTATTGGCCCGGGAACGGTCACCGTTTGTACTTTGGCAGGCGTCAGGTCGGGATATGTACTGTTATGGGCACTGCTTTTCTCTGTGATAGCTACTATTGTTCTGCAGGAGATGACCGGACGTTTGGGTATCATTACCCGCAAAGGATTTGGAGAAGCCATTCGGGAGCAGCTGGGAAATCCGGTGATCAGAATATCGGCCATAATCCTGGTTTTCAGTGCCATTGTGATTGGCAATATAGCGTATGAAGGGGGAAATATTTCCGGAGCGGAATTGGGCTGGGAGGAGCTTTTTGCCGGACTTGATGTAACGGTGGATGGGTCTGTAATCCGGCTTAGCTCACTGGTTATTGGAGCCGTTGCTTTCCTGTTATTGTACTCCGGAAATTTTAAGCGGATTGTAAATGTGATGACCGCCCTGGTGGGAATCATGAGTATCGTTTTTGTGACTACGGCAATAGTTATTCAGCCGGATGTTACCGCCATCATTAAAGGACTTTTCATTCCAACCGCTTCTCCCGATGAGCTTCTAACGGTGATAGCATTAATAGGGACTACAGTGGTTCCATACAACCTCTTTTTGCATGCATCAACGGTTCAGGAACGGTATTCGAGCTATGCTCAGCTGTCGGAGATGAGGGTCGAAAATGCAGTCGGGATTGTTTTAGGCGGATTGATTTCCATGTGTATCGTCATAACCAGTGCTGCCGCCGCTGATGGATCTCTCGCCGAAATAAACAGCGCAGCCGATATGGCCGGACAGTTAGAACCGCTGCTGGGTAGTTGGGCGAAGTCGTTTATGGGGATCGGGCTGTTTGCAGCGGGTATAACCTCTGCCGTTACCGCTCCTCTTGCAGCTGCCTATGCAGCTAAGGGAATGTTTGGCTGGAAGGATGATCTCAAAGACCTCAAGTTCAGAGTGGTTTGGATGCTGGTGCTGTTCACAGGGATGATATTCTCCGCTTTCAGCATTAACCCGGTAAAGCTCATTGAATTTGCCCAGATTGCCAATGGAATCACATTGCCGGTGATTGCTGTTTTCTTATTGTACATCATGAACAAGCCGTTGCTGCTTGGTACGAACTCCAATTCAACCCGACAAAATATACTTGGAGTAGTTGTGATTTTGGTCACTATCCTGGTCGGGTTCAGAAGTTTGAATTCAGTCTTTAATTTCTTTTAGCCATGATTAAAAAAATTGACTTGAATTGTGATTTGGGTGAATTCTACGGCATGTACGATGAGCGTCGTGATTCTAAGATCATGCCGTACATTTCGAGCTGTAATATCGCTTGTGGTTTTCATTCCGGAGATCCTGTCACCATTTCCAAAACCATTGAATTAGCACTCGAACATGAGGTGGCAATAGGAGCTCACCCTTCATATCCGGATTTGCAGGGCTTTGGCCGGCGCATCATGAATCTTTCGGCCGAGGAACTTGAAGCCTGTATTTTGTACCAGGTATCGGCCTTAAAGGGGATGACGGAATCGCTGGGAGGCAAGCTTCATCATGTGAAACCGCACGGTGCTTTATATAATCACGCCGCCAAAGATGAGGATGTTGCCCTGGGCATAGCCAAAGCTATTGTTCAGATTCAAAAAGATATGATGATTTATGCCCCGGCTGAATCGAAATTAGCAGAAGTTGCTAAAGACGTAGGACTGGAAGTCCGAAGTGAGGTTTTTGCTGACCGCCAATACGAAGATGACCTGAGCTTGCGCTCTCGTTCTTTGGAAGGAGCCGTTCTTCACAAAAAAAAGTCCGTTTTAAAACAAATGGCATCTTTTTTGGATGGAGTAGTGCATACACAGGGCGGACTTGATTTGCCCATCACTGCGGAAACCGTTTGCCTGCACAGCGATACCGAAGGAGCAGCGGAATTGGCTAAAGAAATTCACGATTTTTTGGAGAAACATGAAGTCGAAATTACTTCAGCTTAATAACTGCAGCTGGTCAGTTTCGGCTCTTGGGGAACAAGCTCTTCTCATAAAGCCGAAACAGGATGATGTTTCTCTACAGCTTATTCATGAGTCATGCAGAATAATCGGTGAATCATCTATTCCCGGCGTTGTCGATATCATACCGGCCTATGAAAGCATCGCTATTATTTATGACAGGGTGCTAAATGATCTTGGCAGCGAAATCGATATCCTTTCAAATGCCTTCCGGCACATTTCAGCAGAAAACCATTCACCCCAAAAACATGTGATACCCGTCTGTTATGAATTAGGCCTTGATTGGGAGGAGGTTGAAAATTACACCGGAATGGAAAAAGCCAGGATTATTCAAATTCATTTAGCCGGAGCCTATACCGTTGCCATGATGGGATTTCTTCCCGGTTTTTTATACTTGTCAGGGTTGAATGAAGAGATTGCCTGTCCCCGAAAACAGGAGCCTCGAAGTCGAATTCCGACCGGTGCGGTTGGCATTGGTGGAAAGCAGACGGGGGTTTATTCACTGGAAAGTCCGGGTGGATGGCAAATTATTGGGCGAACGCCTCTTTCTTTTTTTGATGCAAGAAAAGACCCACCCACGGAGGTAAGGGCAGGAAATCAGGTAGTTTTTGAGCGTATCACCGAAAAAGAATTTTTCAAACTCAAAGATAGGGAGACTTGATGGGGAGTCTGGAAGTATTAGATGGAGGATTATTGACCACCATTCAGGATGGTGGCCGATTCGGATATCGGCAGTATGGAGTGCCGGTTTCCGGTGCGATGGATGACTACGCCTACAGATTAGCAAACCAATTGGTGGGAAATGCGAGCGACTTGCCGGTATTGGAAATGACCCTGAATGGGGGAAGATATCGCT